>NZ_JBGJZU010000011.1:0-109002 GCF_041354475.1 Microcoleus sp. | reverse complement strand
TAGCCTCTATCCTGTGATGCCAGCAGGTATGCCAAAAAGAATGACCACTTTTGAGGTGCCAAGGTTTTCTTTTGTATGCTGAGTCCACGTTTGTCCAATTAATTGGCGATTAGAGGCGTAGCGATCGAAATCAGCAGTAAATAATCTACAAGGTGAAATATGACGACACTAGCACTAACAAGAGATAACGTCGAAACAATTCTGGATGAAATGCGCCCCTACCTGATATCCGATGGTGGCAACGTCGAACTGGTAGAAATCGAAGGCCCAGTCGTACACCTGCGGCTACAAGGAGCTTGTGGCTCTTGCCCAAGCTCTACAATGACCCTGAGAATGGGCATAGAACGTCGCCTGCGCGAAGCCATCCCAGAAATCTCGGAAGTTGAACAGGTAATGTAATTAGTCAGTAGTCATTAGTCAGTAGTCAGTAGTCAGTAGTCATTAGTAACAAGTAGATAAAGCAACTAATGACTAATAAATCATACTGCCGATTAATGACTGCCGATTAATAACTGCCGATTAATGACTGCTGACTAATGACTGCTAACTAATGACTAAGGACTAGAGTAATGTCTCACCCCCTGTATGTAGCCTTCATTTGGCATCAACACCAACCGCTGTACAAATCCAGAGTAGCTGCTAAGGAAACAGAGGCTCAATATCGATTGCCTTGGGTGCGCTTGCACGGGGTTAAAGACTACTTGGATTTAGTGCTAATTTTGGCAAAATATCCCAAACTGCATCAAACTGTAAACCTTGTGCCATCCTTGATTTTGCAGATAGAAGATTGCATCGCAGACCGAGCATTAGACCCCTATTTGGCTGCGGCTCTCAAGCCCACTGAAGATTTAAAGATATCAGAAAAAGAATTTATTTGTCAGCACTTTTTTGATGCCAATTACCACACCCTAATTCAACCCCATCCCCGCTACAATCAGCTCTACACTCAGCATCAGGAAAAAGGTATTCAGTGGTGTGTGGAAAATTGGAATCAACAGGACTTTAGCGACTTGCTGGCTTGGCACAATTTAGCTTGGATTGACCCGCTATTTTGGGATGACCCGGAGATTGCCCGGTGGCTGAAACAAGGACAAAATTTTAGTTTAGCCGATCGCCACAAAATCTACTCCAAACAAAAACAAATCCTAGCCAAAATCATTCCCCAACACCGAAAAATGCAAGCTGAGGGACAATTAGAAGTCTCCACAACCCCCCATACACACCCGATATTACCGCTGCTTGCTGATACGAATTGCGCTCGCATAGCTATTCCCAACATGACCCTGCCACAACATCGGTTTCAGTGGGCAGAAGATATTCCCCGACACCTCAGAAAATCCTGGGAAATGTATCAAGATAGGTTTGATTGCGAACCTCGCGGTTTGTGGCCCTCGGAACAGGCAGTTAGTCCAGAAATCTTGCCCTATATTGCAAAACAAGGCTTCAAATGGATAGTCTCCGACGAAGCTGTATTGGGATGGACAATTAAACACTTTTTTCATCGCGATGGGGCAGGGAATGTCTGGGAACCAGAATTGTTATATCGCCCTTACCGTCTAGAAACTCCTCACGGGGATTTGGCGATCGTCTTTCGAGACCACCGATTGTCAGATTTGATCGGATTTACCTACGGTTCGATGGCACCGAAAAAAGCAGCATCAGATTTAGTGGGACACCTAGAGGCGATCGCGCGAACCCTCAAACACCGACAATCTAGTGGCACCACAACCCTAGAAAATCCCTGGTTAGTAACCATCGCCCTAGACGGCGAAAACTGCTGGGAATTCTATCCCCAAGACGGCAAACCCTTCCTAGAATCCCTCTATGAAACCCTCAGCCTCGACCCAGATATTAAACTGGTAACAGTCTCCGAATTTCTTGACAAATTCCCCCCAACAGCCACAATTGAGTCAACCCAACTCCACACCGGTTCTTGGGTTGATGGTTCCCTCGCAACTTGGATCGGCGATCCCGCCAAAAATCGCGCTTGGGATTTGTTAGGCCAAGCAAGGCAAATGCTGGCAAATCATCCAGAAGCTACGGAAGAAACCAATCCCGAAGCTTGGGAAGCACTCTACGCCGCCGAAGGTTCCGACTGGTTTTGGTGGTTTGGCGAAGGTCACACCTCTAACCAAGATGCCATGTTTGACCAGCTATTCCGGGAACACGTAGCAGCAATTTACGAAGCTCTCAACGAGCCAGTACCTCCCCAAGTGCGCCGACAAGTAGAGGCCCACGAAGCTCCAGGCGACCATCAACCGCTGAGCTTTATTCATCCGGTGATTGACGGTATTGGTAATGAACAGGATTGGGACAAGGCTGGGCGGATTGAAGTTGGGGGAGCGAGGGGGACAATGCACCGCAGTTCTGCAATTCAGCGGATTTGGTACGGGGTGGATCACTTGAATTTTTACCTTCGGGTTGACTTCAATGCGGGTGTTCGGCCGGGAATTGACTGTCCGCCGGAGTTGAATTTATTCTGGTTTTATACCGATCGCACCATGCACAACAGCCTGATTCCACTGTCAGATTTGCCTGATACTGCACCCCTGAACTATCGATTCCACCATCAGTTAGGGATTAATTTGCTAACTAAATCGATTAGGTTTCAGGAGGCTGGAGAACGGGATGAGTGGCATCCTCACATCAGCCGCGCTCAGGTTGGGTTGGATAAATGTCTGGAGGTAGCAATACCTTGGGCAGATTTGCAGATTATGCCAGACTGGTCACTGAGGCTGATTGCGGTGTTATCGGAAGGGGAGCGTTACTGTAGCTGTTTGCCGTTCGATTCTTTGATTGCGATCGGAATGCCTTAAAGAGTTATTGGTTATTGGTTCTTAGTTATGAGTTATTGGTTATTCGTTAGGCCGGAGCTAGCAAATAACTAATCACAAACAACAAATGACAATACATAACTAATAACAAACAACACATAACCCATAACTAATTACAAACAACCAATGAGCCGGATTTTGGTTTTGCTCGATCGCCACCAACAACCTTTGCCGATACAATGCCTCAACAACAAACACGAGGTGTTTGCACCCGATCGCCCCATTTTCTCCAACTTTCCTGTCGAAATGGGCAACATCCCTTTTGACTTGTGCATTCTAGACGAGTCAAATTTCGATCGCATCCGCCCACTTGTAGAAACCTTAAAAACAGCATCGGCACCCCTGTTTTTACCGTTTTTGCTGGTTAGCCAAGGCAGAATTTCTGCTGATATAAATTCGCCATTTCTCCTTACCCCAGAACAACTTGAAGGCAGAATCGACGATTTGCTCCTTAGTCCCTTCCCTCCCACAGAACTCCACTTGCGGGTGGAAAATTTGTTAGCCCGTCGCCACTTGTCCCTAGAACTCCACAGCATTCAGGAAGTAGTTAAAGAACGGACTTTGGCCGAAAATGTGTTGATTGAATCCCTGGAAACAACCAACGAAAATCTGCAAGGGGAAATCTACAAGCGGGTGGAGGTAGAAGCCACTGTGCGATCGAATTCCTATCTGGATTCTCTGATGAATGCGATGCCAGATATTGTCTGTTTCAAAGATGCCCAGGGCCGATGGCAAGAGGCAAATCAAGCAATACTGGAACTGTTCGAGCTTTCGTGCGATGAATATCGGGGACTCAAAGACTCTGAACTAGGAGAACTCAGCACCTTTTATCGGGAAGCTTTGGCTGCCTGCGAAGTTAGCGATCGAGAAGCATGGCATAAAGGTAGTGTTTCTAGGGGTGAAGAAGTGATTCCCCGATCGGACGGTACGATTAAAATCTACGACGTCATTAAAATACCCTTATTTTACCCAGACGGCAATCGCAAAAGTCTTGTGATTTTGGGCCGCGACATCACCGAACACAAGCAAGCTAGAGATGAACTCGTCCGCTTGGCATCTATTGTTGAGTCTTCTGACGATGGCATCATCGGCAAATCCCCCACCGGGACAATTATGAGCTGGAATGCAGGAGCCGAAAATATTTATGGCTATGTGGCGACAGAAGTCAAGGGCCAGTCGATCGAGATTTTAGCCATACCCTCACGCCCCAACGAAATGTCACAAATTCTGGCAAACATTCGCGCGGGAGCCACCATCGACCATTATGAAACCCTTCATTTACGCAAAGACGGCAAAGAAATAGATGTTTCTCTGACTATTTCTCCGATTAAAGATACCACAGGAACCATCATCGGCGTCTCCACTATTGCCAGAGATATCAGCGACAGTAAGCGAGTTGAAAAAGCCCTGGAACAACTCCGCCATCAAAATGAATTGATTCTTTTCTCCGCAGGAGAAGGTATTTGCGGATTGAATAAAGAGGGAAAAGTTACTTTTGTCAATCCCGCAGCGGTGAGAATGGCTGGCTGCGAATCCAAGCAACTGATCGATCGACCGCTTTATCAAAGCATACATCCGAGACAGGAGGACTGCCCACAGGCGATCGACCACAATTCATCTACAGAAATCAATGCGGCCTCTAAATTTCCCACCTCCACCACATCCACTGTGGATCGACTCCTTCCCAATCAAATAAACAGTCAAATTCTCGCCACCTTGCAAGACGGAGAGGCGCGCCGCGTCACTAACGAGGTGTTTTGTCGCCGAGATGGCACGAGTTTTCCGGTTGAGTACGTCGTGGCTCCCATGCGAGAACAAGGCAAAATCATCGGGGCTGTGGTGACATTTAAGGATATCACCGATCGCCTTGCCGTAGAACGGATGAAAGATGAATTCATTTCCGTTGTCAGCCACGAACTGCGGACACCCATGACTTCGATTCACGGAGCCCTGGCCCTCCTCAACAGCGGTGTCCTCGACAATGAACCGGAAAAAGCCAAACGGATGCGATCGATTGCCGTGACTAACACAGAACGTTTGGTACGCTTAATCAATGACATCCTCGATTTAGAACGAATGGAGTCTAGTTATCACAAAGCGGTTAAGCAAACTTGCAATGTGGCAGAACTGATGCTTCAGGCTGTGGACGAGATGCAGGGAATGGCTGACCACGCTGGAGTTATACTGTCCGTGGTCCCTGTGAATGCTCCCTTGCGGGCTGTTCCCGATCGCATAATTCAAACCTTGACTAATTTGCTCAGCAATGCTATTAAATTTTCCTCCGAGGGCGCTACCATTTGGCTGAGTGCCCAATTGCGGCCAAATCACGATTGGGAAAACAAAGCTGGGCTCAAGTCTGTCTCGTATCCTGATTGTGCGATCGCCGATGGGAACTTGCCCATGTCCTCACAGGAAATCCTGATTGCCGTGAAAGACCGAGGTAGGGGAATTCCGGCAGATAAACTGGAAATGATCTTTGAACGCTTCCAACAGGTTGATGCTTCAGATTCTCGACAAAAGGGTGGGACAGGTTTGGGCCTGGCTATTTGTCGCAGTATCGTGCAACAACACGGTGGCAGAATTTGGGTGGACAGCGTTTTGGGGGAGGGTAGCACTTTTTTCTTAAGTTTCCCAGTTTTAACAGATGCAGAAAGTCCCAGGAAGGTAGAAAATAGAAGATAGAAAATTTAGAGTAAAATCTTTATATTTCAGGATAAATACGTAGAATGAGAAATAATGAATTTTTTTAAATTGCACTCCGTACTTTACACAAAATTCATATTTAAGTTCTAGTCTCAGATCAGTTCTTAATTTAAAAAAAAATGTTTATTGTGGCAGCAAAACGCATATTGATTATTGATGATGCCGAAGATATTCGGGAAGTCGCTCAAGTCAGTCTCGAAGTCGTCGGGGGCTGGGAAGTGCTGACAGCTAGTTCTGGTATCGAGGGTGTTGCTAAGGCAGTCGCCCAACAGCCTGATGCTATTCTTTTAGACGTGATGATGCCTGACCAAGACGGACCTACTACTTTTTTACAATTGCAAGCCAATAGTGCTACGCAGCACATTCCCGTAATTTTACTGACGGCGAAGGCTTTGGCAGGGGACAGGCGGATGTTTGCCGATTTGGGGGTAGCCAGCGTGATTGCTAAGCCTTTTGAACCGATGTCTTTAGCAAGTCAGGTAGCTCAAGTTTTAGGATGGGATCGCTCCTAGGGCGATCGGGACATTGAGCTTTGTAGCCTCGACAACAAATTATTCCTGCTTAGTTTGAAAAAGAATATAAACTGGCAGGAGTATTTGACTTTTTGTGAATTCTTGTCGTTCTTCATCAGTTCTTCAGGTTTTAGTTTTAAGTTTAAACCATTCGTCAGGGATCACCCCTGAATTTGGACAAACACCTTGGGAGATGACGACTATGCCCTCAGCCTACATTTTACTACTGATAGTTTCTCTAGCCGCCATCTGGGTCTATTGGCAAACCTCTCAAGATATTTTTGTCCTCGTGGCTTTGGCTGGACTCGGCTGTTTTATTTGGGGCTTCTCTTGTGCTCCTTGGCTCGTTCAACTTCTCATCGTCTTGCTACTCTTGGGCCTCCAAAAGCTTTACTTGGGAGACACTAAAAGTTGCGAGTGAAACCAGCTTTTAGTAATGGCATCTGGACTGAGGACGAACTCAGCATTAGTATAGAATTAATTCTCGATCTACTTGTTAAAAAAGGTTTAAAAAATCATGAATAGTTGCCCTTGTTGCTCATCTCAATTACTCAGACACGCTCGCCAAAATCGCATTTACTGGTTTTGTTCGCACTGTTGGGAAGAAATGCCAGATCTTTCAGAGATGATTTTAGGTAACAGACAGCGGACTAGCAAAATCGACAGTTTAGTGAAAGTCTCTGCTTTGATGCCAAAATTGACAGTTTTGGCATCCGTGGAAATTGCTTAGTTGGTTGCGACTTCTCAGGATTAAAAATTAGTAAAATAGTTTTTTTAGTAGTTAAGTAGGCTAATTTGTTTTAATAAAGATTAAAAAGCCTCCTTCCGTATTGGTGAAGGAGGCTTTTAGATGGGGCGATACAGGCCAGAACTAAATATTTAGGTCTGATTACATCAAACCGATTTGAGAAAGAATACCTTGACCCGTCAGATATTCGGTAGCTAGGCCAATAACAAAGCCAAGCATCGCCAAACGACCATTCCAGGTTTCGGCAAACTCAGTAAAGCCCACTTTTGCGTCTTTATTTTCCATGACCAAAAACCTCGTTTAATTTCAACCTTATGTAAACTAATGTAACACAGCAGTTAAAACATTGCAACATATTTTTACAATTTATTTTTGAAGGCGGGGGCCCAGAAACCGGGTTTTTTAGGAGAATACTTCGTTACAGCCCATAGATTCTGCAAAAAACCCGGTTTCTTTTGCTTTTACCTGGGCCCAGAAACCGCGTTTGTGCGACAATACTTCGTTAAAACCGACAGATTCTGCAAAAAACCCGGTTTCTTTTGCTTGTACCTGGGCCCAGAAACCGGGTTTTTGCGACAATACTTCGTTAAAACCGACAGATTCTGAAAAAACCCGGTTTCTTTAGTTGTGATGCGTAAGTCCTGTCTGAAAAAAAATCAGGTAAATGTACCACTAGCACTTGACGTCCCATACTTAAACGGTTAGCTTAGAGCCGTACAGCTCAGATAGACACCCGCATTCAAAAGCAAAAAGTGTCGGTTAAGTCGTCTCAGCGGTAGGATGTGCAGATTTCGGGTAAGCGCCCTAAGCCCCCGTTGATATAGACATTCAAGTTAATGTCGTTTCAACTGGAATCCATAGGTTAGTTGGCACTACATTTGTTTGAATTTCTATATCAACGGGTTTTTACGACGCCTGTCCGAAATCTGCACATCCTATCGCTGAGACGCTAACCAACTAAGTACACACTAAATCAATAGTGTGGCAGTCAAGAGTTTTGTTCCATGGAAAACCTCACTTTTGAGCGAAGCCACAGACAATCTTTCCTTGACTAAATGCGTAATATCAATTCCGGTTGCACCGTAATGATATAGAGGAGACGGCAGTGCCGTGTCCCTACCCCAGATTCATTGTAGGGACACGGCACTGCCGTTTCCTAATTGTGGCTACTGACGCACCTGACTAATTTAACTGGTTCCCAGGCTCTGGCCTGGGAACCGATGTCTAGAGGCTCTGCCTCGTCCTTATCTATCAGGAAAATGGAGGCAGAGCCTCTAGATATGCGTTACCAGGCCAGAGCCTGGTAACGAGTAAATTCCAAAGACAAGAATAGTGCAGATAAACAATTGATATTTGACTGCCTTAAACGAGTGGCCATCAAACCTTCTCCTGACATAATTATCCTAGTTTCAGGAGATCGGGATTTTGCACCTTTAATCAGTCTGATGCTGGCTGTTGGCAAAACCATCATAGTTTTTTCACAGCGCGATAGTGCCAGCAAAAAACTGATTAACCTAGTTGGTGATGATCACTTTCATTATATAGACGATCTGCCTAACTTGTTTGCAGGGAATACTCAGAATAAAGCAGACAGATTATCTGCATAAAGTTGCACAGTCCGCCAGGTAATAAATTCCCACAGCGAGTAGCTAAAGTCGGTTAAAACCGACTGACACATAGTTAAAAAAAATATCATCTTCAGTCCTCTTCAGAGGACTTTAGCTATGAGCCAGGGGTTTTAACCCCTGGCGGACTGTCGGACTAACGAACTAATAGTAGAACACCAAGACATCTGTTAAAATTAACCTAGCCGCAGATAGCCAAAATCCAGTTTATTTGATAAACTAGATTCTCCAAACAAACCGCTATTTGCAGCTCTTTCATGTCCGCATAACAACACCAACCATTATCAAAATTCCATGCAATTAACTAACCCAACAAAAGAAATACAAATGACCCTTCCCGAATTCCACAATCAAAAACTGTTCCGCCAAGCCCTCACACACCGTTCCTATGTCAACGAAAACCCCACATCCCGCGAAGAAGACAACGAACGCTTAGAATTTCTCGGCGATGCTTTGCTGACTTTTCTCAGTGGCGAATATCTTTATCAGCGTCACCCAGAAATGGGAGAAGACCAACTTACTCGCCGACGTTCAGCCCTAGTAGATGAAAAACAACTAGCCAGATTTGCTAAAGAAATAGATTTAGACTTAAAAATGCGACTCGGAAAAGGAGCCTATCGAGAAGGTGGTATTACTAATCCTAATTTGCTTAGCAGCACCTTTGAAGCATTTATTGGTGCTTACTATCTCGATACACAAGACATGGACAAAGTTCGCAAATTTGTGTGGGAATTGTTTGATTCAGTGCCGGAAAATGTAGTCGAAACGCGATCGAGTATAGACTCAAAAAACCGCTTTCAGGAATGGGTACAAGCCAACGGTGACACAACTCCTCCCAAATACGTGACAATCCAAGCAGGAGGCGCACCTCATGCTCCTGAATTTCTTGCTAAAGTTTATGTCGCAGATAAATCCTATGGAGAAGGTAAAGGTAAAAGTAAAAAAGATGCTGAAAAAAATGCAGCCGAAGATGCACTAGCTAAGCTCAAAAAACGCGGGCTTATCTAAACTTTAAAAAAAACGGTAAAAACTCGTATTTTGACTAAAACCACCTTTTTTTTCTTAAAGTTGAAGCTTTTTCAGCTATCCGAATTAAATCGGTCGGCGACATATCCTTGCTCACTGTCATGCGAGAAATACGATAGTTATTTCTCAATCTGCTGACTCTTAACAAATTGTCATCATACAAAAACCCAGTTAAATGATACTTAGGTAAAATGCTTTCCACTTCTCTATCTGATGCACCGTAGGGATAGGCTATGTGAGCACCGACAAGTTTATTTTTGTCTAAATTGCTCATACATTTTCTCAAAATTAACTTAGATTTAGAAATTTCTAATTCTAAATTTTTCCCATTCAGGGTAGTTAAATTTTTGTGGCTGAAGCCGTGAGATTGAATATCATAAAAACCCTTTTTGTATCCCTCTCTTAAATCGTTGCAGCTAGTATGAGGTAAAAATTCTCCACCCATATCTACACCCAAAAAGTGTGGATTGACAAACAGCACAAATTTACCCTTTTCTTTATAAATAAATGACAGTTTTTCGATCAGGGGTAGTGCATTTGTATGAACGCCTTTGTAGCCGTCGTCAAAGGTAATCATAATGGGTTTTTGACCTTCATGTTGAGGTGGTATTGGCTTGGATTTTTCAATAAAATATAGATACAAGTCTTGAGATGATAAAAACCAGTAGTTTTGTTCAACTAAGTATTCTAAGAATACTGCAAAATCTTGTTTCGTGTAGTCGGTTGAGAAAGCGTTTCTGTGAGGTGGCAATTCGGCGGGATTTTGAATGTCTACAATATCGTGAAAGCCCAGAATAGGAATTCTGACGAAATAAGATTCTACAGTCCATCCAGAAATGCCGATACTGATTAAAAATATCAGCACTAAATAAATAATTTGGGTTTTGTGTAGCAGTCGAAAAAGAAAATTTAGGGGAATCTTTCCCTGCTTTAGTAATTGTTCTTTATTCATCGTCTCCTCACCAGTCTATTTATTATTCATATTTACCATCAATGCAGCCAAATTCAGTAATATTAAGATAGTTTTTCCCGTTTTTTTGTAATTTAGTTAGACTTTCAAATACAGCCGATCGCACAATGGTATAATCTACTGTGAACCGTCAACTGTCAACTGTCAACTGTCTGCCCGCTCCCGAAGCCGAAGGGTAGCCGAAGAGTCAACTGTCAACTGTCTACTGTCAACCATATAATTGATGTCTACTCAAAACCCGACTACCCTCTCCCTGGAAGAAGCACAACAACTTCTTAAAAATTTCACTTGTCTGGATATGCAATCTTTAGCATCGCCACTGCAAAAACAAGAACTCCGTCAAGCTATTTTGCTGGTAGCGAGTTTGTCTGATTATCAAATGCTAGGAGTTTGCGCCTCTTCGACAGATGAAGGCTTTTTGGCTTTAAAAACTTATTTGACAGCTTTGGGATATCAACCTGTTTTAGACCCCAACTCTGTTACTTCATTTACCAGCTCTGTTTATATTAAGTTTAATACTTTGAAAGGTTCCTATTATGTTGACAGCTACACGGGAACTTACCGTGGCGTTTTGGTGTCCTGTCAATCTTCCTCAGAATCAGGAATTAGCGAGACTTACGGTCATTTACCTCTCGATTTATTTTGTTAATTGTAAATTGGAAATGTGGCATTGGGCATGGGAACCAACTAACAAGAGTTAACAGTTAACAGTTAACAGTCAATTGTTAACTGTTAACTGTTAATTGTCAACTCTCAACTGTCAATTCTGGCTGTTCTTCCGGTGCAGATTCTTCCGGCGGTAGTCCCAAAACATCCCTGTACAACTCGACATATTTTCTGGCAGAAATATCCCAGCTAAAGTTTTCTCTCATGCCGCGCTGTTGCAGTTCTTTCCACTTATCTTTATAGCGGAAACCTTCCCAAGTTCGGATCATGCAGGTGAACAAGTCAAGGGGTTCGTAGCGATCGAAACAGTAACCAGTACCTGTATTATCGATCGGGTTATTGTGCGATACCGTATCCACTAAACCGCCGGTACGACGTACCATCGGCACACATCCATAGCGCAGCGCCAGCATTTGACTGATACCACAGGGCTCGAAACGACTCGGCATCAGGAATGTGTCGCAGCCTGCGTAAACGCGACGGGAGAGGGCTTCGTTGTAGAGTAATTGGGTGGACATCCGGCCTGGATAACGGGCTGTCATTTGCCAGAGTTGGGTTTCGTAGTAGCGATCGCCCGTTCCCAGTACAATAAATTGAGCGTCGGTATAGGCCATGAAGCGATCGAGCATTTGGATAATCAAATCCAGCCCCTTCTGTTCCACCAGGCGACTCACCATCCCAATTAAAAACGCATTTTTATTCACTTCCAAACCGACTTCTTCTTGCAGCGCAATTTTGTTGGGATAGCGCTTTTCAATAGTATCAGCACTGAATTGTTGAGGAATGTACTTATCAGTTTCTGGGTTGTAAGATTCAGTATCAATCCCATTCAAAATTCCCGATACTTTCCCACCCAAAAAAGACAACAAACCTTCCAATCCTTCCCCATAACTAGGGGTTTTGATTTGCTCGGCATAAGTCGGTGACACTGTATTTACGCGATTGGCAAACTGTACGGCCGCGGCCATTGTATTATGACCTTGCATATACCAAGGACACCAAGTCATCTGCTCCAAACGCCAGCGCCACGGCCCTTGATAAGCTAAATTGTGAATAGTAAAAACAGTGCTGATATCAGGGTCTTGGTGCATCCAAACAGGTATCATTCCCGTATGCCAATCGTGACAATGGATAATTTGTGGCTTCCAGTAATTCCAAGCAAATTCCGCTGCACCATTAGCAAAGAAAGTAAATTTCCAATCTTCATCGACGCCACCATAAATGCGGCGAGTTGAGAAAGATGGATGTTTAAATAAATATAAAGGAACATCCGTTCCCGGCAAAACAGTTTCAAAGATGGAGAAGCTTTGGAACATGGCATCACCTTTCCAAACAGCTTCTTTGGGCACATCCATTTTGTCCGGGATGAAGCCGTAATAGGGCATGAAGATGCGGACATCGTGACCCATGCGTCGCAGGAATTTAGGCAAAGCACCGACGACATCCCCCATACCGCCTACCTTGGCTAGGGGTGCTGCTTCGGCGGATACAAATAAAATTCGCATTATTTTTTTTGCGTTCCTTAAGATAGTTAGTCTAGATTAAGTTTAAATGGGTAGTGGCACAATATTAACATGGAGCCGAAAAACAACTAAGTCAACCCATCTAATTAAACAAAATACTCACAGCCCCGACAACTGCTGCAAAATTGGGACTCCCACAAAAGAGGGTTGGGGGAGCGATCGTGTAAAATATTGTTACAAAATTACTGTAAAGTAAAAATATAAATTTATTTGTTCTCGCAATACAACAGCCTCAACTACATGAACACAATATCAACTTACGGCTCTTGGAAATCCCCCATTACCTCCGATTTAATTGTTTCGGGAACTGTAGGACTCGGACAAATTGCGATGGAGGGCGAGGATATTTACTGGGTGGAAGCAAGACCTTCTGAAGCAGGCAGAAACGTCATCGTGCGACGCACTCCTGACGGAAAAATCAGCGATGTCACACCCCAACCTTTTAATGTTCGCACTCGCGTTCACGAATACGGAGGTGCTTCCTTTGTGGTGGCTAGCGGTGTGGTCTATTTTTCTCATTTTGCCGACGGGCGCATTTATTATCAAAAATTAGATTCTCAGCCCCTAGCTTTAACACCCGTAGTTAATTGTCGGTACGCCGATGGCATTGTTGACAAGCAAAGAAATCGCCTGATTTGCGTTCGCGAAGACCATACACGAGAAAGTGAAGTTGTCAATACTATTGTTAGTATTAATTTAGACAACGGGGAAGATATTCAAATTTTAGCCCAGGGTGAAGATTTTTATGCTTCCCCCCGTTTTAGTCCTGACGGTTCTCAGATTTCTTGGATTAGTTGGAATCATCCAAATATGCCTTGGGATGGCACAGAATTATGGATAGCGAAAATTCAACCTGACGGTTATTTGGGGGGAAAATACTTAGTTGCAGGTGGCCCAGAAGAGTCGATTTTTCAACCGGAATGGTCGCCGGATGGAGTGTTATATTTTGTTTCTGATAAGTCTAATTGGTGGAATTTTTATAGAACCCCCCTCAATCCCCCCTTGGTAAGGGGGGAAGCAGGAATAGAAGATTCCCCCTTGGTAAGGGGGGAAGCAGGAATAGAAGATTCCTCCTTGGTAAGGGGGGAAATAAATACAGAACCCCCGTTGGTAAGGGGGGAAATAAATACAGAACCCCCCTTGGTAAGGGGGGCTTGGGGGATCGAACCTCTGTACGAAATGGCGGCGGAATTCGGACTACCTCAGTGGGTGTTTGGGATGTCTACCTATGCTGTTGTTTCCGAACACAAAATTATTTGCACCTACACTCAACAAGGCCAGTGGTATTTAGCAACTATTGATTTAGTCACAAAGCAGTTGAGCAAAATTGACACACCTTACAGTGATATTTCTTCACTAAAAGCCCAAGGTGAAAAAGTAGTTTTTCTGGCTGGTTCTCCGACGGAATCCTCCGCGATTGTACAACTAGATTTAGGAACAAGTCAAATAGAAGTATTGCGCCTAGCCAGCAATTTAAGCCTTGATGCTGGTTATCTTTCTGTACCGGAATCCATCGAATTTCCCACGGAAAATGGTTTGACTGCTTTTGCTTTCTTTTATCCCCCAAAAAATCAAGATTTTGCAGCACCAGCAGGTGAAAAACCACCCCTGATTGTCAAAAGTCATGGTGGGCCCACGGCGGCTACTTCTAGTAGTATGAATTTAAAGATTCAATACTGGACAAGTCGTGGTTTTGCTGTCTTGGATGTGAATTATGGTGGTAGCACTGGTTACGGCCGAGAATACAGAAAAAGGCTACAAGATAGTTGGGGTATTGTGGATGTTGATGACTGTGCTAATGGTGCTAAATATTTAGCCCAAAGGGGTTTAGTTGACAGTGCAAAAATGGCGATCGCCGGTGGTAGCGCTGGAGGCTATACTACTCTGTGCGCTCTCACTTTCCGGGATGTTTTCAAGGCTGGGGCGAGCTATTATGGAGTTAGCGATTTGTCAGCTTTGGCAACGGATACCCACAAGTTTGAATCGCGCTATCTGGATGGATTAATCGGACCTTATCCTGAAAGGAAAGATTTGTATTTAGAACGCTCCCCTATTCATGCCGCGGCTAATTTATCTTGTCCTATCATCTTCTTTCAAGGATTGGAAGATAAAGTGGTTCCTCCCAATCAAGCAGAAATGATGGTAGAAATCTTAAAAGCAAAGGGTTTGCCTGTTGCTTACGTTGCTTATGAAGGGGAACAGCACGGTTTTCGGCGGGCTGAAAATATCAAAAAAACCCTGGATGGTGAATTATATTTCTATTCACAAGTGTTTAAGTTTGAGTTGGCTGATGAGGTGGCCCCAGTGCTGATTTACAATCTTTAGCTGAAACTCTGTTTGCATCTGTGTTTTGCAAATATATTCCTAGGGGCGAAGCATGACCGCTGTAAATTTATGGTTATCATATCAATTGCGGTTGTATCGGAATGATTAAACCACAGAGGACACAGAGGACACAGAGAAAGAGAAGAGAGAAATAATAATTCGGATGTCAACGGATTTGATATCACTAATAAATTGTCTGCGGTCATGCTTCGCCTATGCAAAATCGGGATGCTCCCGAAACTCTGCTTGCAGTAAGTACCGTAGCGGCTATATTGTGTGGTGTTAATTGGTAGTTTCAGTCGCTGCGAGATCTGGGATAGAACTTGCTGATTTATGGATGGCGATGCATTTTACGGACGTCGCCAGATTTGGTTTGCCATAATAGGGAATGTGATTTAATTCACAAATCTGGTGGTTTTTGGTCACAAGTTTGGGTGTTTATTGTCACAAATTTGGGTGTTGGCTGTCACATATTTTTAGACAATCAGATAGCAAAAATAGTAAGGTGCGATCGCCTTCTCTGAACACAGAAAGTCTCGATCGCTCGTCGAGTTCAGATTTAATAGCTATGGAAACTCCTGTCCATCTTATTCCATCTGCTTTGGGCGAGTTGTTTGCCGAAGTCAATCACCATAGGTATATTACCGTAGCCGATCGCTACGGTTTGATGGCTGCTATTTTTGACGAAACTTTGACAGAGGAAGAAAAACGCTCGATCGATCGCCTATTGCGCGCCGTGTACCGAGGTAAAATAAAATTAGTTAATCAACTGTCTATGGTGAACGGATTTTAGATTTTGATTTGAGATTAAATAATATCAAATCCGGTAGCATCTGAATTATTCATCTCTCTATTCTCTCCCTCTGTGTCCTCTGTGTTCTCTGCGGTTAAATCATTCCGATGTAGCCGGAAACGATATAATTCAAGAAATCAACAATTTAGCCCACGGATAGATCCGTGGGCTACAGTTTATTGACAATTCAATTACTCGTCTTGGGTAAAGTAGCGATCGAGAAAATTCAAAGCATAGTTACGAAGCTCGTAATACTCCTTCGTTTCCCGCAACTCTTGGCGATCGCGCGGATGAGCAAAAGGTACTGACAAAATCTCTCCAATAGTTGCCGCCGGGCCATTTGTCATCAACACAATGCGATCGGACATATAGATAGCCTCATCCACATCGTGAGTAATCATCATGACAGCTTGTCTGTGATTTTCCCAGATATCCAATACCTGTTTTTGCAACTTGCCGCGAGTCAAAGCATCCAAAGCCCCAAAGGGTTCATCCATTAATAACATCTTAGGGCGAATTGCCAGAGCGCGGGCAATTCCTACTCGCTGTTTCATCCCTCCTGAAATTTCCTCTGGATATTTGTCCGCTGCCGCTGTCAAGTTTACCATTGCTAGGTGTTCGTTGACAAGACTAATCTTATCCGGGCGACTAAGATTTTGCAATACTTCATCAACTGCTAGCCGAATATTCTCTCGCACTGTCAGCCAAGGTAGCAATCCATAGTGCTGAAACACCATCATGCGATCGGCTCCAGGTTTGCGAATTTCTTTACCTTCTAGCCGCACCATTCCCGCACTTTGTTTTTCTAAACCAGCGACTATTTTCAGCAGCGTTGATTTGCCACATCCGGAGTGACCGATGATCGAAATAAATTCATTTTCTCCAATATTTAAGTTGATATTTTCCAGGACTCTAAATTCAGTACCGTCAGCACTTTTGTAGGACTTGAACAAATTGTCTATTTGCAGAAATAGGCCCTCGCTATTGACTGAGTTCTGAGTAGTCGTAGAAGTAGAAGTGTATTGACTCACGGTATTCTCCTAAAAAGTAGTAAAGTGTTAATTGAATTTGCGTGTACTTGCCTAAATCCTAAAATATTGCAGTCGGTTTCAACCGACTGTCTTCTATCAGCCAGGGACTTAAGTCCCTGGCGGGATGGTATAACCAGCGAAAAATCTCAAAATTTAAGACATGAAAAAAGATTGAGGACGGTTAGCTCTAATTTCAAAACTATTGAGATAACCAACCGGATCACTAGGATCAAATCTTTTTTGATCGATAAACAAATCCCCTGGTTCCACCTTATAATCTTCCACTGGACAATTGATTCCCATTTCAGCCACTATCTTGCGGTAAAGATCGGTTCTCCAAGCTTTTTTGGCTAACTCCTCAGCATTTTTGGGAACCTCTTTAATATGTCCCCAGCGAGCAGATTGAGTCATCAACCAAATACTCTGAGATTGCCAGAGAAATGTGGAATGATTGCCTAATATTTGAGGTAAGTTGGCGGGGATATCAAAGAAAATAGTTGTATCCTCCGATCGCACTGTACGGTCTTTTTCATCAAACCCACCGTAGTTGTAGTCTCCCACAATTCCCGGTCGCGTAAATTTATCGATCGGTCCTTTTTTGGGTTTGGCCCCGGTAAACGATCGCTCTGTCAGCAGCAGCGCTATTTCATCGCGGTTTTCCGGCTTGCTGCAATACTGGCAAGCTTCCACCATTGCCTTCACGAGTGAGTAATAAGTCTTCGGATTTTCGTCAATGAACGATTGCATTACTCCCAAAACGCGATCGGGATGGCCTTGCCAAACTTCCTTCCCTTGTGCGAAGGTAAAACCCACACCCAAATTACCTTGAATTGCCCGCGTATTCCAAGGTTCAGCCACCATGTAAGCTTGCATTTCTCCCATCCTCATATTAGTAACCATTTGAGGTGGTGGAACAATAATTACCCGGAATTCTTTGAATGGATCGACACCAGCAGCGGCGGATATATAGCGAACAAAGTATTCGTAAATAGCAGAACTGAGTACAACTGCCCAAACTTTTTTTTCGGCCGGTTGACTATCAAAAAAAGCGCGTAATTGTTTACCAAATTCATCAATATTGCCGTTGTATTCGTGCCAGGGGCGCAAGCCAAAATCCCACATCGCTTTATTCATCGTCATCGCGTTACCGTGGCGGTGAATTGTCATTGCCGCGCACAGGGGTGCGTGGCGGGCTCCTTCGGCACCAATGCGGGCGTTTGTGACTGCGCCCGATACCACTGGGGAAGCGTCTAGTCGCCCGAAAATTATGCCGTCACGGGATGTCGCCCAGCTTGCTTCGCGGTTGAGTTTGACGTTTAAACCGTATTTGCGGAAAAAGCCTTTCTTCCAGGCGATCGCAAATGGTGCACAATCATTAACAGGGACATATCCGATCGTTAAATTGGGTTTTTCTAATGTTTGGGAATTGACGATCGGTGTTACAGCTAAAGCCTCTTCAGTAAGTCCTTTTGCCGATCGATCCGCGTTAATTCCACACCCAGATAAAGTCATTCCCACCGCCGCCGAGCCCATTCGTTGCAAAAACTCTCGCCGGTTCCAATCCTGAAAAAAACGATCGCTCATATTTAATTCTCAATTTGCGACTAATTGCTATTAGATATTTAGTCAATTTCTGGAAACCTTCTGCCTGAATTTCCCCCCTTGGGGGGGGCAGGGGGGGGTTCTTCTTCCTTCTGCCTGAATTTCCCCCCTTGGGGGGGGGCAGGGGGGGGTTCTTCTTCCTTCTGCCTGAATTTCCCCCCTTGGGGGGGCAGGGGGGGTTCTTCTTCCTTCTGCCTGAATTTCCCCCCTTGGGGGGGGCAGGGGGGGGTGACTTCTTCCTTCTTCCTTCTACTAACTATTCACCGATCTATGTGTCACCAATTCTTGAATTTTGCCAACAGCCCAGTCCAGCAGCAACCCAGTCAAACCAATGACAAACACAGCTAAAAATACCGAACTCAGATTCAATCGGCTCCACTCATCCCACACAAAAAAGCCAATTCCCACGCCACCTGTCAGCATTTCCACCGCCACAATCACCAGCCAAGCAATCCCCAAACTAATTCGCAAACCTGTAAAAATATAAGGCAAACTTGCAGGCAAAATTATTTTGGTAATCCGTCGCCATTGTGGCATTTCTAACACTCGCGCCACATCCAGATAATCTTTGGAAACGCTAGAAACTCCCAGGGCTGTGTTAATAATTGTCGGCCACAAAGACGTGATGAAGATGACAAAAATCGCCGAGGGGTCTGCTAGATTAAAAATCGATAGGGCGATGGGCAACCAAGCTAGTGGCGATACTGGTTTGAAGATTTGAATCAGGGGATTTAGCGCCATCATTGCTGCTGGCGACATCCCGATCAGAAATCCCACTGGAATCGCTACCAATGCACCCAGTGTAAATCCCAGTAACACCCGTCGCAAACTTGCTATCAACAGCCAGCCAATCCCTAAATCTCCAGGACCACGCTGATAAAATGGATGCAATATGTAATCCCAATTAGCGATTAACGCCTGGTAGGGAGTGGGAATCAAATCGCTTTTGAAGCTGGCAATAATCCACCACAGGATTAGAATACCTAAAAAACCTGCACCAGGCAACAACACAGTATCCCGGATCATCATTGGTTTTGCCCGCTTCCAAGCTGCAACTCCTGCAACTGCGATCGCCGATAAGTTAAGTTGAATAAACATTACAAATTTCCTCAGAGTCAGGGGAAGGTACAAGAAATCTTGAACAATACCAACCGGAGACACTGATGAGGCAAAACTATCTCGTTAAAGAAAGTTGACTCTTCAGTCTCTACTCAATGCCTGCGAAGTTAGCTGACGGGCTAGGACTGAGAGATGTCCTTCTCTTCCCGAATTAAAAATCAAAAATTACAATCTTTATTTTGAATTTTTGCTCTGAATTCTGTAGAGATTCGCCCCGAAAATTGGTTCCTCCGCTCCAGTGACACGAATTTGTGCGATCGTGTAACACTCGATTAGGCTTGACTTGTTAATTTCATCTTTATAATTATAAGCCTAATGCTAGAGGTTTGTCAATACGTCTTGAGAAATAGATATTTGTCACCAGCCCTGCTCAAATCAGGGAAAACTCCTAAAATTTAATTAAGTAAGACCAAATAAAAAAACATCATACCCACATACCCGCAGCGCTTTCATAAGTTTCGACTCCCTATCCCTTAGCGAACTTACTTCTTTAAATCAGAAACCGAATAGTTACATAGATAGCAGCCGTTACCAATTGCAGTAACATCACAGGAATTCCATAACGCAGAAAAGTTTGAAAAGAAATCCGCCTGCCATGCAATTCAGAAATTCCTGCTGCGACTATATTAGAAGAAGCTCCTACCAAAGTGCCATTTCCTCCCAAAGTTGCCCCGTACATCATCGCATAAAACAGCGGTAAAACTTCCAGAGGAAATTGCCCTGCAAAATCCGGAGCTAACACTTCCACAGGGGCTAACCCGACGTTAACAACATACTGTTTGAGCAAGGGAACCATCGCCACTACTAGCGGAATGTTCGGCACCACGCTCGACATTAAACCCACAAAAAATAACAAAGCTAGGGAACCCAAAAAAATATTCTTACCCAAAATAACTGCTAGAATTCCCGATATACTGTTAATCACTCCGGTTTTTTCTAAACCCCCAATCAGTACAAAAATAGACATAAAAAATAGCAGGGTACTCCAATCTAAATCCCGCAATATATTATTCACGGAATCTATTTTAGATTGATGAGCTAATAGCATGGACAAGGCCGCCCCCAACAAAGCAATGGCTGCTGGTGAAATTGGCACCGGTAGCGACTCTCCCACTACAAAAAATACCAGCACGAAAGCTATAATTAAACCGCCGACTGCTAAAATTCGTGGGTGATTAATTTTGGGATGTGGCAAGTCTGCCAAATCGTCTAATTCTTTGTGCCAAATTTCGGGGAACAACCACGGCAGAATAATGACTATTACTCCTACTGCCAGTGCGCCGCCCAAACTTAATTTCACCAGGTAATCGGCAAAGCTCATATTAATCGCATCACCGACAATAAATGTCGCCGGATCTCCTACTATTGTCAGCAGTCCCGAACTGTTAGCTACAAATACCATTAAAATTAGTAATGGTACAAAATCTACACCCACTTCTTGTGCCATGGGCGGAATTAATGGTGCTAGCAGCATGACCGTGGTAGCATTGGGCAAAACTGCACAAATCGGGGTAGTAATGGCTACAATCCCCAGCAACAGATTTTTGCCTTTTCCTTTCGCCAACAGTACCATTTGAGTTGCCAAATATTCAAATACTTTGGTAGGTTCAAAAGACCTGACCATTACCATGACTCCGAAGAATAATCCCAAGGTTCCATGACTGCGACCAATATATTCGATCGCATCATTTAAAGTCATAACGTGGGTAAAAACCAGGATCAGTGCTCCCAAAAAAGCTGCAACTGTTAGGTGTATCCACTCGGTCATTACTAACAAAATTACACCGATAAAAGTTGCCGTGGCGATCGCAGCTTGCAGGTTTTCCATTTAGTCTCCTGACAAAATTCAAAATTTTAAATTTAACATGATTATGCCACCCCAGAAATTTACTACATCCCGGTAATTTTGTCAATACCTTTAAGAGGTATTTTGTAGTTATAAATACTCTGAATCAGCTCATTGGCAGAGATAGTAGATCCCAAAAATCACCAAAAAACTACTTCTTTTGGCAGGGTGGCGATCGCCAAAAATTTGGTATGTTAATCGGGCGATCGCTCGACTACAATAAGACAATAGCAATATCTGTCAGACTCCACCCCCCCCGCAGACATCATGGATTACAGCCAACTGCTCACCGACAAAACCGACACTATTCTCCAAAACTGGATTGAAGCAGTTAGCCAGGATCGGAAAATAGAAAGTGCTGACACCTTACCGCGCTCAGCCATTAAAAATCATATTCCTCACCTGCTGGCGGCGATGGCAACAGTGCTTTCCCAATATCAAAACAGCGAAATTGGCATCATCATCACAGCCAGTTTTGATCACGGCTTGCTGCGAGCAGAACAAGGCTACGATCCAGCAGAAGTAGCGCGGGAATACCATTTACTTCGTCAAGTCATATTCTCCCATATCGAAGCAGAATTACTAGCAGGAACCAGCGCAGAAGTAGTCAGAGCTTTTCGACTCATAGACTCCGTAGTAGACGAAGCAATTGCCCAGTGTTTTAACAGTTATGTTACTCAGCGCTTGAACGAACTCCAACAAATCCAAACTCAGTTAACACTCACCAATCAAGAACTGAATCGCCTAGTCAGCACTCACCAAGAAAATCTCTCCTATTTAGCCCACGAACTCAAAACACCACTCAACTCAATCATCGGTTATTCTGAATTGTTTTTGCGTCAAGGAAAAAAGCAACCAGAAATCAAAGATACTCTCCCAGGCATCGAACATATAGAGCGAGTATTACGTAACGGTAGACAACTATTACGCCTAATTAACGATGCCCTAGAACTTTCCCGTGCCGATGCCGGAAAAATCCAACTTCAATTGAGACCAACTAATGTAAAATCTCTCATTAATACAGTAGTAGAAATAATGCAGCCCATGGCTGACGCTAAGGGATTAAACCTCTCAATCACTAGCGACAGCGCTCCCAAACAAGTAATCGCCGACTCCCAGCGACTGCAACAAATTATCACCAATCTGCTGAGCAATGCTATTCGCTACACAACCACTGGTAGCATCAAATTAGATTGTCGTCAAGTCGGAACCGAAAATTGGACAATAGCCATTACAGACACCGGCATTGGCATCTCCCCCACCGATAAAAATCGCATTTTTGACCCTTTCTTTCAAGCAGGAGAAGCTAGCCAAAAACAATTTTCACCAGACAGCACAGGCTTGGGATTAGCCATAGTATCGCGACTGGTAAAACTATTGCAAGGCAACATAGATTTAATATCAGAAATTGGAGTAGGCTCGACTTTCACAGTCATTTTACCGCTGGAAGTTAAAACTTTACACAAAGTGCTTTAAGAGTTAATATATGATAAGTATATCAAAGCATCTTTAACAAAAGATTATTTCCATGTCCGCCCTCTACGCAACCCCTACCGTGACAGCCTTTCCCCTAACAGCCGTTGTCGGCCAAGAAGCAATTAAATTAGCCCTGCTTTTAGCAGCAGTCGATCCCGGACTGGGAGGAGTTGCGATCGCAGGTCGTCGCGGTACCGCAAAATCAGTAATGGCCCGTGCCTTGCATTCTCTCCTACCCCCCATAGAAATTGTCAAAGACTCTTTCTGCAACGCCTCTCCAGAAGAACCCCTTGTAGAAGAGCTATCGGGCTTGTCATCAGAAAATCACGGGCAAGATATCTTAGCAGAAAATCATCAGCAAGAGACCCAGACCACAAATACTAATCTCACCACCGCCATTATTCCCACACCCTTCATCCAAATTCCCTTGGGTGTCACCGAAGATAGACTCTTAGGTTCAGTCGATGTCGAACAATCAGTAAAATTCGGCGAAACAGTATTTCAACCAGGACTGCTAGCCCAAGCCAATCGAGGCGTACTTTATGTAGACGAAATCAACCTCCTCGACGACAACATTTCCAACCAATTACTCACAGTATTAACAGAAGGAAGAAATCAAATAGAACGAGAAGGCATCAGCTTTCAACATCCATGTAAACCCCTATTTATTGCCACATATAACCCCGAAGAAGGCCCACTCAGGGAACATTTACTAGACAGAATCGCCATCGCCCTTTCCGCCGATGCCGTACTTCAACTAGAAGAAAGAGTCCAAGCCGTAGACCAAGCTCTATCCTACTCCAGCTCACCCCAACAATTTCTCAACCAATATGCAGAAGACACCGACAACCTCAAAACCCAAATCATCCTAGCCAGAGAATGGCTCAAAGATGTCACCATCAAACGCGAACAAATTAGCTACCTAGTAGAAGAAGCCATCCGTGGCGCAGTACAAGGACACCGCGCCGAAATATTCGCAGTTCGAGTCGCCAAAGCCTGCGCCGCTATCGAAGGACGCACAGAAGTTAACGCCGAAGATTTGCGTCGCGCCGTCGAATTAGTCATCGTACCCCGCGCCACCGTCATCCAAACTCCCCCAGACGAAAACAATCCTCCTCCTCCTCCTCCCCCGCCACCACCACCCCAAAACGAACAAGAACAAGAAGAGGAAGAAGAAGAAGAAGACGAAGACAAGGAAGAAGAACCCCCCGAAGAACAAGAAGAAACGAACATTCCCGAAGAATTTCTATTCGACCCCGAAGGAGTTATTCTCGACCCCAGCGTCCTTTTCTTCGCCCAAAATGCCAGCCGCCAAGGCAAATCGGGAAGCCGCAGCGTCATTTTTTCCGAAGATAGAGGCCGTTACATCAAGCCAGTATTGCCCAAAGGTCCCGTCCGTCGCATCGCCGTTGATGCCACCCTCAGAGCCGCCGCACCCTATCAAAAAGCCCGCCGCGAAAGGAATTCTCACCCCCCCCAACCCAGGGCGGGCACAGGGGCACCGCCCCTACAATCGGGGGGGCAAGAGCCAAATCAGGACGAAGGGAAGCGTCGCGTATTTGTCGAACAGGGAGATGTTCGGGCGAAGCGACTGGCTAGAAAAGCTGGGGCTCTAGTGGTATTTGTCGTCGATGCTTCCGGTTCCATGGCTCTCAATCGGATGCAGTCGGCAAAAGGTGCTGTCATGCAGTTACTCACAGAAGCCTACCAAAGCCGCGACCAAGTTGCTCTCATTCCCTTTCGCGGAGAACAAGCAGAAGTGCTGTTACCGCCTACGCGCTCCATCGCCTTAGCCCGCAAGCGTTTGGAAAGGTTGCCCTGTGGTGGCGGTTCCCCCCTGGCTCACGGTTTGACACAAGCCGTGCGGGTGGGAGTCAACGCGCGACAATCGGGAGATATCGGTCAAGTTGCGATTGTCGCCATTACCGACGGGCGCGGGAATATTCCTCTGGCTCGTTCTTTGGGTGAACCCATTTTAGATGGAGAAAAGCCAGATATTAAGGGTGAATTGTTGGAAATTGCTGCCAAAATTCGCGGGCTAGGGATGCAGTTGCTGGTGATAGATACTGAAAGTAAATTTATTTCTACTGGTTTTGCTAAGGAATTAGCCAAGACTTCTGGTGGCAAATACTATCATTTGCCCAAAGCTACCGAACAGGCGATCGCAGCCATGACTAAAAATGCTCTCCGCGACGCTATCGGCTAAAATAAGTAGAGCCGCAGTTATCAGCATTTATCTGCGGTTCCAAACTCTAATTTTTCCATCGGCGCCGACTACGAGTCACCACCAGAGAACCCACCACTAAACCCAGCCCACCTAGCATCGAAGGCTCAGGAATTTTCACCGGCAGAGGTACCGGGCTGGCTGTTCCCCCAGGCGGGTTCGAGCAACTTCTACAGGGGGTTGATTGAACAACCTGAGCCAACAGCAAATTTTGAGGTTCTGCTGGGACGCGGGCCACCCCTGATTGACCTCCGCAGACAACAGTTGCTAAAGCTAATACAATTCCAGCCGTAGGCTTGAAAAAAATTTTAGGAAAAAAGGTAGGCATTAGACATTACCTGTTTGGTATTTCATTGTTAGATTTAGATATTTTCACGATTAATTTTTTGCATACCCTGTCTACACCTTTGAACATCCAAATCGAAGCGCCTTGAAATTTGAGGGCTGAGGTCTTGGGTAAGTCAGGTTTCCCACCCTAGGAGCAAATTTTACACTTCAACTTGGCTGGTGGTGTGAGACAGTCTCGCTCCCAAGGTGGCAGGGATAAAGAATATACTCATATTTTACAAATCATAAACCATCGCTCCCATCCGGTACATAATATGCTCCTAGTCTTTATCAAATCTTTAAACTTTGAGAGGTTTTGCAAACTCATTGTTACAAATGTCAAAATAATAGATAGCCATTTTGTACTAAAAGTAGGTCAAACCTCGTGAGCAACACCAGCAATTTCCGCGAAGCCCTGCGCGAGGCCAAAAACCACGCGCTGGTAGGCCCCAACGTCATCGCCAACGCCCTCCCCTTTGTCGGCGGTGGCCTAGTCTTAACTGCCATCGGCACCTATGGCGGCCTGGGAGTCATCCACAACTATCCCGGAATCTTCTTTCCCACATTCATCGCTGCGATCGTCCTAGAATTAATTCTATTCTTTGTCGCTCGTGGTGCCGCCGAACAAGGCAACAAAAACACCGCCTTACCTCTCCTCGCCACCTACAGCCTGCTTTCCGGCTACACCCTCAGCGGATTGGTGTTTACAGCCCTCAGAACCCAAGGTGTCGGCATCTCCGGCATCGGTTTTGCAGCCCTCGGCTGTGGCATTACCTTCATCGCCGCCCGCCAAATCGGCTCTAACTTATCCGAAACAGACGGCATGGCCCTCACCAAAACTATCAGTTTGGGCGTCATTGCTTTGTTAGTCGTCGTTGGCGGTCAATTTCTGCTATCTCTATTCGGCGTCTACACCCCAACTTGGCTGGAAATAGGCATTTCCGGCATCGGTGTATTTCTGTTCGCCGGCGCTGCCATTGTAGACTTTTACATTCTGCCCCGCAGCTACCGCGATGACCAGTATTTGCCGGCTGCTTTGTCGATGTATCTTACTTACATCAACTTGTTTATCTTTATTCTGCGACTGCTGATTGCCATTAACAGCCGGGATTAATTGAAATAGTACATTAAAAACCGCAGCTTGATTTTTACAAGCCGCGGTTTTTAATTTTTATTAAGCTGGGGAACTAAGATAGCGAGCGTCCCGTCTCTTTTCAGAATTAATAAAAAATCAATCGGAAAAAACTCATGTACTTAAAGTATGAAGATATCAGAAGAGTCAGCGTAGAGATTACCTCCCGATGCAATGCCGCTTGTCCCCAATGTCCCCGCACTGACAACCGGATTTTACCGATGGCAGAATTAAAGATGGAGGATATTGAGAGAATTTTCCCCAAAGAGTTTTGCTCTCAATTAGATTTGGTATATATGTGCGGCAATTACGGCGATGCTATGACTAGCAATACTACAATTGGGGCGATCGAATATTGGCACCGCATGGGCGTTCCTCAAATCGGGCTTTATACTAACGGTAGCGGACGTAATCCCCAATGGTGGCAAGCCCTGGCAACGGCGATGACGGGAGTAAACGACAGCGTAACTTTTAGTATCGATGGCTTGGCAGATACTAACAGCATTTACCGCAAAAATACTAACTGGGATAAGATAATGCAGTCGGTTAATGCCTTCATCCAAGCTGGCGGAAAAGCGGTCTGGCACTACTTAATTTTTGAACACAATCAACATCAAGTAGAATCTGCTCGTGCTTTAGCTGAAGAATTAGGATTTGCCGAGTTTGTACCGAAAGCTACCTCTCGTTTTGTGGCGAAAGAACTTTATGAAAAAGATTCTGCAATTCCACAGGATCGGCAGGCAGAAAACTCTCAAGTAGATGCTAATAATTCTCACCAAAATCCACCCGCAACAACTAATGCGTCAGCCCCTCAAAATCAAGCACAGACGGCTGTTGAGTTGCACCAACAAGCGGAGGACTGTTTGAGACAAGGACAGCTCTCAGAGGCGATCGCAGCCAGCCAACAAGCCCTAAAAATTCAACCGGATTTTGCAGCAGCCTACAAAACTTTAGGCAATGCTGTTCAAGGTTTGGGACGGATGCAAGCAGCAGCAGACTGTTATTCTAAAGCTCTGCAAATTCAGCCTAATTTTCCCGAAGTTTATGCTAATGTCGGCAGTCTTTATGCTCAACAGCAACAGTGGCAGCCAGCTAGTGCTTATTACCAAAAGGCGATCGAGCTTAAACCCAATTTTGCAGGAGCTTATCGCAATTTAGCTAAAGTCTTGACGCAGTTGGGACAACCAGAAAAAGCAAATTATGCTTGGTATCAAGCTATAGCTATCGAAACCTCTCAAGCATCCGAACCAACTCAGCCAGTCGTCCCCTCAAAGCCAGCCACCGAAGAACTACAACCCCCATCGTTGGAACAATATCAAAATCCACAGGGAGGCGAATTTCTGAAAGTTGTAGAAACCTACGGAGGCCTAAACAATTACTACCGCAATGTAGAAATTAGCTGTCAAACTCAAGCCAGTAAAGATATTTTTATCAGTTTTGAAGCTGAACTTTGGCCCTGCTGTTGGGTGAGCCATACTAAATACGCTGTTTACAACCATACTTACAGACCGCAGATGTTGGCTTTACTTGAAAAGTACGGAGAGGGCTTTAATTCTCTCAAAACTCAATCTGTTAAAGATGCCTTAGAAAGTGATTGGTTTCGTCAAGACCTCACAGCTAGTTTTTCCTGTTCTAAAAGGTTGGATGTCTGCGCTCACGAATGCGGTAAAACTTTTAATTCCACGGGTTCGCAGTATATCTAATTAGGAAGAAACAATAACAGTTTGTTGAAATATTCCAATTTCAGCTATAATAGGTAAAACACTTCAAAACCACGAGGACTAATAGTGGAAATTCTAGATATCAAACACAACATCGAAACATTGTCCGATCGCCTGGGTAAAACCCAGGACTATCTTTGACATCCCCGCACTATCCGCCAAAATCCAAGATTTAGAGCAAATTGCCGCTCAACCAGCATTCTGGGACGACCAAAGTCAAGCCCAAGTAACTCTCCAAGAACTTAACGACCTCAAATCTCACTTAGAGCAATATCATGGCTGGCAAAATAGCTTGGAAGATGCCAGAGCTATCTTAGAATTGCTAGAACTAGAAGCCGATGAATCCCTGTTTCAAGAAGCCTCTTCCAATCTTTCTCAGTTAACTCGCGACCTCGATTTGTGGGAACTGCAACAGTTGTTGTCAGGGCCCTACGACCAAAGTGGCGCTGTTTTAACAATTAATGCTGGTGCCGGCGGTACTGATGCTCAAGATTGGGCAGAAATGCTGATGCGGATGTACACGCGCTGGGGAGAAAGTCAAGGTTACAAAGTACATTTAACCGAATTTTCTGAAGGAGAAGAAGCAGGCATAAAATCTGCAACTTTGGAAATTGCCGGCCGCTACGCTTACGGTTATTTGCGATCGGAAAAAGGCACTCACCGGTTGGTCAGAATTTCGCCTTTCAATGCTAACGACAAGCGTCAAACCAGTTTTGCCGGTATCGAAGTGATGCCGATTCTCGATCGCTCCGTACAGTTAGACATCCCCGAAAAAGACCTGGAAATCACCACTTCCCGCGCAGGTGGCAAGGGCGGGCAAAATGTTAACAAGGTAGAAACGGCTGTCCGCATCGTTCACCTGCCGACAGGTTTGGCCGTGCGCTGTACCGAAGAACGCAGTCAGTTGCAAAATAAGGAAAAAGCCCTCGCCTTGCTTAAATCCAGGCTTTTGGTGATTGCGAAGGAACAGCGGGCTTCGGAAATTGCCGAAATTCGGGGCGACATCGTGGAGGCGGCTTGGGGCCAGCAAATTCGCAACTATGTTTTTCACCCCTATCAAATGGTCAAGGATGTGCGGACTGGTGTGGAAACAACCGCCATTACCGATGTGATGAACGGTGAATTAGACCCGTTTATTCAAGCTTACCTCCGCCAGGAAAATCAGTTGGTCAGTTGACAGTTGACAGTTGACAGTTGACAGTTGACCCTTCGGCTACGCGAGCCCGCAGGCAGTTCACCTGTGGTAGGGGCGGTGCCTGTGAGTGCCCGCCCTCTTAGTTGACAGTTGACAGTTGGTCAGTAGTCAATTAACTGTCAACTGAATGAAGAACCTATTTTCTGGTACAATTTTGGGGTTTTGGGCGATCGCGCAGCCAGAAACCTTGATATCATAAAATTTGATCTGACAAACACTAAGGAGAAAGAATGACCCAAGTTGTAATCGGCGAAAACGAAGGGATCGAGTCAGCCCTGCGACGGTTCAAGCGACAAGTTTCCAAAGCAGGGATTTTCCCCGACATGAGAAAGCACCGCCACTTTGAAACTCCGTTGGAAAAGCAAAAGCGCAAAGCGATTGCCAGAAGAACTAAAAGACGCTTCCACCGCAACAACAAACCCTAGAATTAGGGGCCAATTGATTCGGCAGATACAATTCCTTGGGCTTCTAATACCGCAGCGACTCGGAGAATCACCGCTTCGCTGTAGGGAGCACCAATGATTTGTACCCCCAAAGGCAAAGCGCCGGGCCGCTGTACGGGCACGCAAAGAACCGGCAAGCCTATAAATGATAGGGGTTGGGTAAACAGTCCGAGATTGGGACGCACTAAGATTTCTTGTCCGGCTATTACCATTTTCTCGACGCCAATTAAAGGGGCCGCCATCGGGGTTGCGGGTGCGAGAATGATATCTGTATGTTGGAATATTTCCCGAATTCGATCGCGATACCATTGTCTGAATCTCTGCGCTTGCAAGTACCAAGCCGCCGGGATCAGAGCTCCAGCTAAAAAACGATCGCGCGTCGCCGGATCGAAATCTTGAGGGCGCGATCGCAAATTCTCTAAATGCAAATTTGCCCCTTCACAGGCGGTAATGATAAATGCAGCAGCCCTGGCGCGATCGGATTCCGGTATGCTGACAGTTCCAAGCCCCCCAATTTTCGGGGGGTTTGTTGTTGTTTTTACTGTCTCATTACCACAATTTAAGACATTTGTCAAGGCTTGGGCAACTATTTCTACTGCATCCAATGCTTCCGGTTCGGCCCCTGTAGTGAAATACCCGTCAGCAACCGCAATTCGCAATCCGGCAATTCCTCGATCTAACTGCGGTAAACAAAGTTCTGGGGGGCGCTGAGTGCAAACTGGATCGCGATCGTCGGGCCCTTGCAAGATATCATACAGCGTCGCAATATCCCGGAGCGATCGCCCAAAGGGCCCGACACAATCCAAACTGCCCGAAAACAAATAAGCGCCAGCCCTTGACAAACGGCCGTAAGTAGGCTTAAACCCAAAAACCCCGCACAAAGCAGCCGGTACGCGGATGGAACCGTTAGTATCCGAGCCCAAAGTAAAGGGCACCAAACCCGCAGCCACCGCCGCAGCGGAACCGCCACTGGAACCGCCAGCAATCCGCGCAGTATCGTGGGGATTGCGCGTGGGCCCGTAATGGCTGTTTTCCGTGACAAAACCGTAGGCGTACTCATCCATGTTCAGAGTACCTAGGAGTACCGCACCCGCTTGTCTGAGTCGAGCCACCCCCCCCGCGTCACGGGTAGCCGGAGGATGGTCAGCATTAATTTTTGAGCCGGCTAGGGTGGTAATTCCGCCGATGTCGAAGAGGTTTTTGACGGCGAAGGGTACACCTGCTAGCGGGCCTGGATTTTCGTTATTTGCGATCGCACTATCTATTTTTTCAGCATCCGCCAGCGCACTTTCAGCAGTAACATTAGTAAAACAGTTAAAAGTTCGATCGGCAACAGCAATCCGTTCCAAAGCAGCACTAACCGCCGCTGTAGCCGTAATCTTACCGCTTTTAACCGCTGCTGCCGTAGCAACCGCATCCGCCTTATCTAAAAAAACATCTGCATTCATCTGCGGTTAAAAATTTAAGGTTCAAACACTGGTGCTGCTTCTATTTCTGGAGCTAAAGGGAATTCTGTAACAAGTTGGGCGATCGCCGCTATCCTCTCGAAGTTTACCACAACACCAGGCCGATGTTCTGGGTCTAAGGGCAAGTTTATCAGTTCGGCAGTGCGATCGACATATTCTTCTATATTTGTCATTTTTTTCTTGCTAGCCTTTGAGTGCGATCGATTATTTTATTCTAAGGGCGATCGGGCTGTCAGTTATTTTCGAGCAGTTTTTTGTATTCCTCAGATTGCCTGATATCATCGAGAGGTGATTTTTGCTCTGGTAGTTCATCAGGACAAAACTTTATACAGACCTGCGTTCTCCCAGCCTTAAATTTTTTATTAATTTCTATTTGAAGCTTTCCTTTTTGCCAACCCTTGGAACCAATTTTTAGAATTTGACAATCGATTCCTTCTTGAGGGGTATTCCAGTTTATATTCCCTCCATAAATTATTGTTTCTTCGCTAATCCGCAGTTTTTCAATCCAACGATCTATCGAGTCCCGACTAGATTTAGCTTCTACAGTAATCTGAAGTATATCATTAAACTTGGTATAGACTGTATTTTTCAACTTCAACACCGTAAAAGTAGCTTGACCCAATAACAAAACATCATCATCGCCGTCTAGTGTCTCATAGCTTCTATTGATTTCAACTTTTTCGTCCATTTTATTTCACAAAATTATGCTGATTTCTATTTGATACCATTTCAAGCTATCTGAGTCAAGCTGGTTAACAAAACAAATTAACTCTTGTACTTTTCCCACTCAAACACTGACAGTTTCCCGCAACTTCTCAACAGCCACATCCAGCGGAGGCAAAGCAAAATCCTCAGCATCCATCAATTCCTTAACCTGATCAAAAATCTCAACCTCCGCCTCTTCCTGATCCGTCAGCTTATCATAAAAATAAGGGTCAGTAAACCACTGTTCAAACGCTATCCTCAACACGCCATTCGGGTAAGGCATCACCCGCCAATACTTAGAAACTCGGCTGTCAACAACCTCAAACAGCGGTGCAGGGGTCTGCATGGGATAATAGCTGTAATTATCATCACAAATATAGTACCAAACTATTCCCTGCCATGCTCGGATAGCATAGACAACATATTCCTTGCCAACTGTCAACGGCAATTTAATCTTTTTAGTATAACCTCTTGCCGGATCGATATAATTTTCCGGTAGGTATTCCCCAGTATTAGCAATACAGCGAATTATCATAACTTGTCTACCTATAAATTTTTGGGTGCTGTTTTAGGATATTGTCGTTTGAATTTCAATTCAACTTGTTGCAAAATTTCTGCGTTTTCAAACCAGTGGACTTGTACGGAAGCTCCATTAATTACAAAAGCATGAATGCTAGTTATTTTGTACCAGTCTTCTGGATTCCCTCCATAGAGAGCAACCAGTCTGGAAACATCCCCCAGTATATCGTCCGGCCCACCCTGAATAGCTCTACAATTACCAGCCTTAGCATCTTGCAGGAGCAATTGCTCTGGTAAATTTCTCGGACTCTCATTTGGAATACCACCTTTATTCATAGTTTAACAGTTTCAGATGTTGCTCAAATAATGATTATGGCCTATGTATTATGCCATCCACTCTTTCAAACGAGAAAATATCAGACAATCTCAAATTCCAGATTGTGCTTTTTCACAAAATCAAAACTAAAATGATCGACCACATTAGTATCGCTCAATTCAAGATTATAAAAATCAACAAAGTCCGCATCAAAATAAGGCCCAGCGTGCCAAGTACCCACATCTAACTTAATAAAACAATTGCCAGGAATCCGAAAAGCAACAATATCCTCTAAACTTGGTTCATTACTATCACAAGGAGGTGCAACCGCCATCAACCAATCCTTCCCATCCAAAGCACCCAAACACTGAGTACATTCAACGTGTCGCGTAATTTTGCCAAACTTGCGACATTTACCTTGCAACCGCATAATGTAAAATCTAGGAATGCCATTGTCCAAATTTAACTGAGCATCCTCAACATCAAAACACTTGCCATCAAAACTCGCAGAGATAACTTGACCGTAACTCCGAAAATTCTCCGGTGTCACCCATTGCGCCAATAACCGCTTAGTCGAAATTGATTCACTCATAAATCCCTACAGAAATTACGCATCTTCCCTTCATCTTCTTCCTCTCTTCCTTAGCGCTCTTCGCGTCTTCGCGGTTCGTTAAAAAAATATTATTTAAGCCCGATCCCCCAAAACACCCTTACCCTCAAACTCCGCACACCGCTGCAAAAACCGAGCCGGAATATCAGGCCTCGCCCCCCAATGCAAGTGCAAATAAGAAGCATGAACTCCATTAACTCCCCAACCTTCACCAACCTGCTCAACTTCACCGCGCTTCCCATATCTCCAACTATGATAAACTGGGTCACTCGGTTCCACAGTCAAGTGCGATCGATGAAACTCATGGCCGCAAACTCCATCTCCCGAACTTAACACCGAACTATCTCTCAGCGCCACAGTTTCTCGATATCCCAAAGTCAAACGCTTTCCCATCTCAGCAGTAGAGGGCAACACTCCCACCCCTTCCCAAGAATTGCCATCAAAGTCTACAATCGAATCGCACAAATACATCAACCCCCCACATTCGGCATAAGTTGGCATTCCCGCAGCGATCGCACTTTTTACCGCCTCTCGAATCACCACATTACCGCTCAATTCCTTGGCAAAAACTTCAGGAAAACCGCCCCCAAAATATAAACCTTGCACGTTGTCAGGAAATACAGCATCATCAACGGGACTCCAAAAGACCAATTGAGCACCCAACTCTTCCAATAAATCCAGATTATCCTGATAGTAAAAATTAAAAGCCCGATCGCGCGCCACCGCAATCCTCACTCCAAATTGTTTTCCCAAACTATTGACATAATCATTTTTTTTAGTTATACTTGGGGAAGGGAGACTGTATCTACCCAAAAGTTGCTCAGGCCCCTCACCCCCCTCATCAGAAGTAGCCGCCAGCATTGGCAAAAGTTTTTCCCAGTCAAAAGCCACAGCAGCCAAATCAGCCAACTTGTCGATCGCATCATGAAGATGTGGCAACTCCTCAGCGGGAATCAGACCTAAATGGCGATCGGGAATAGTCACCGCCTCATCCCGTCGCAACACTCCCAAAACAGGTAAATTTAGCGGTTCCAGAGCATCTGTCAGCAACTCCAAATGTCGATCGCTCGCCACCCGATTCAATACTAAACCAGCAAAATTCAGGTTTTTGTCAAAAGAGCGAAAACCGTGGGCGATCGCAGCCACAGAGCCCGAAAGTCTACTGCAATCTATCACCAACAATACCGGCAAATTCAGCAAAGAAGCAACATGAGCCGTAGAAGCAAAGGAAAAATCATAATTGAACTCTTCTTCCCCCCAAGGCGGGGATAGGGGGCAGTTATTATTACCCGCTTGGTGGGAGTTATTACCCCCTTGGGGGCAGTTATTACTACCCGCTTGGGGGCAGTTATTATTACCCGCTTGGGGGCAGTTATTACTACCCGCTTGGGGGCAGTTATTACTACCCGCTTGGGGGCAGTTATTACTACCCCCTTGGTGGGAGTTATTCTTCTCCCCTTGGAGGGGCTTCTTCTTCCCCCCTTGGGGGGGGTAGGGGGGGGTTCTTCTTCCTTCTTCCTTCTTCCTTCGACTCACACCATCAAATAAACCCATTACCCCTTCAACCAAGGCAAAATCGACATCTTGAATATGGCGATAAAAACACTTCTGCACGTAAGATTCAGAGGTTAATATCGCGTCTAAATTCCGACAGGGGCGGCCCGTGACATAAGCATGAAACATCGGATCGATGTAATCCGGGCCTACCTTAAAAGATTGAACATTCAAGCCTCGGCGGATTAAATAAGCTAAAAGGGCGATCGTTACAGTAGTCTTCCCGGCACCACTGCGTTCGCCCGCAATTACTAAAGCCATAACCCTAGATTAATCATAAAAAATACTGACAATTGATAATCGATCAAATTCTGATATCTAATTCATCTCTCTTTTCTCTCTCTGCGTTCTCTGTGTTCTCTGCGGTTTAATTATTTCTATGCAATCATAATCCATCTGAGTATTGCCCATCGAATAATATCTATTTAATCAACCGCGAAGACGCGAAGAGCGCGAAGGAAGAAAAGAGAAGAAAAGTAGGGCAGACGTTGCCTGCCCCACTGAATCTTAACTAATACATTGCCCGTTGCCGAACTTGTTTTTACCGCTTAGCTAATTTCAGCAATTGAGCTGTCACTGCCAAGCTTTCTTCGTAAAGCACGTCGCGCCCCCAACTCTGCAAATGCTGGCCAAGCAACTGTTCCGTCACTTGATCGAACAGGGGTGTCACCTGGTTAAATCGATCGGTTTGAGCGCCGCCACGAGTTTCCATCCGCATACAGCCACCAGCTTCCGAACACAGCACCGTACCGCAATCAGCATTCTCGTTGGTAGAATTTAAACGCAGAGCAATCAAATCCCCAGGGACATCGCCACTATCAGCAGTCGGAATCGCAGCTAACTCTGCTTCAATCACCCGCTCATCAACACCGGCGAATTTAATCCGTTTGATTTGGTAATCGCCCTCTTCTTGTAGAAAAGCAACCGGACGCCACTGGAGACGACTCGCCAGCCAGCCCAGATACATCAGCGCTTGAGTAGAATTGCCACGTTCATAATCGATCGTCACGCGATCGATTTCCCGAATTGCCACACGACGTCCTGGCGGATCGAAAGCCTCCGCAGCTAACTCCTGCCACGCAGCCAGTCGGCGCCAATTCAGATCCGCGATCGGAATTCCCTCCTCAATCAAACTTTGCATCAACAGCAATTCAGCCTGGGGTTCACTAAAACAGCTAGAGTCAATAATTACAGAACTGCTAGTGGCGGCCAACCGCTGGAATAAATCTCGATCGGCATCAGGAGTAGCTTTCCACCATAGCAAGGTCGGCAAATCCGCGATCGTCAGCCCAGTCACAATACCGCTCACCCGTTCCAGAGCCGCTTCGGTACCCCGGAGCGTAATGTACTCGCAACAAATCAGATTGCCACTTCCACCCTTGTGTACCGGACAATAAGCAGCCACTTGAGCCTGTACCCCAGTATCTTCCCCAGCCGTCGGACACAGAGCAATAATCCGGCAGGGATTAGCCGCCACGATCGCGTCGGCTACAGCCGAACCACCTGAACTAAAGCCCGTTGGACCCAACTTGCTGCCAGTGGAATTTTTCCTAGCCACCTCTTCCCGCAAAGTTGCCAGCAATTCAGCATTAGCTTTGCCAGTTCTCGGCAAGCCATAAGCTTTTTGAGCAGCCCTGATACTGGATGCCGTCATGGGCCCGGTAATACCATCGATCGGACCATCATAAAAGCCGACATCCGCCAATAACCGTTGAGTTTCTTCGGGTTCGTAGACTACAAAGGTAAAGGTTGTAGCTCTAGTGGCGATCGTCCAATCATTTTGAGACCCAGATTCTCTGTAGCTTTCCCAAATTCGACCTAATTCGGCCTCTATTTGGTCGATCGAAACATCTTTCGGACTTTGCAATGAAACTAGAGGCGGAGCTTTCATCGGTGTCATAATCATCGGTTTTTTCTCCTTTTTTATTTGTCAGTTGTCAGTTGTCAGTTGTCAGTTGACTGTGGTTATTTGTTATTTGTTATTTGTTATTGGTCGAGCGATTTCCCATAACTAATAACCAATAACTAATAACGAATAACTAACAGTTTTTAAAGTCTCCGCCACTTACGGCCGTCTCGATTAATTAGCAGCTCTGCCTCGGCGGGTTCCCAGGTACCTGCTTCATACTGAGGCACCAGGGCGGGATCGCTCGGTGCTTCCCAGGCCATGAGTGCTGGTGTGACAACCCGCCAAGCTTCTTCTACTTCATCAGAACGAGTGAACAAAGTTTGGTCGCCCAACATACAGTCAATCAAAAGTCGATCGTAAGCGTCCGAGGAAGTAACCCCAAAGGAAGAACCATAACTGAAATCCATATCCACCGTCCGCGTTCTTAAATCAGGTCCTGGCATTTTCGCCTCAAACCTCAGTGAAATCCCCTCATTGGGATGCACGCGCATCGTCAACACGTTAGGAGTCGTTTGTTGAGCAGCAGACTGAAAAATTAACAGTGGCACTTCGCGGAACTGAATCGCTATTTCGCTGACTTTTTTGGGCAATCGCTTGCCGGTGCGTAGGTAAAAAGGCACTCCCTGCCAGCGCCAGTTGTCGATCGCAAACTTCATCGCCACAAAAGTAGGCGTCATCGAGTTAGGATTGACTCCTGGTTCGGTACGGTATCCGGGCACTGGCTTGCCTTTCATCCAGCCGGCGGAATACTGTCCGCGAATTGCAGAATTCTCTAAGTTATGCAAGTCAGCTAAGCGTGTTGCTTGCAAAACTTTCATCTTTTCGGTGCGGATGCTGTCAGCGTCTAGGGAGTTTGGCGGTTCCATCGCTGTCAGACAAAAAATCTGCATCAAATGGTTTTGGAGCATATCCCGTAAAGCCCCAGAGGATTCGTAGTAACCGGCTCGGTCTTCTACCCCTACTGTTTCTGCCACTGTAATTTGTACGTGATCGACAAATTGGCGGTTCCACAGTGGCTCGAAAATGGCATTCGCAAACCGGAACACCATCAGATTTTGAACAGTTTCTTTACCCAAATAGTGGTCAATGCGGTACACTTGCTGTTCTTGACAAACTTCCTGGACTACTCGATTGAGAGCTTTTGCCGAGTTCAAGTCCCGGCCGAAGGGTTTTTCAATCACTAAGCGGTGCTTCAGGGGGTCTGTGAGCATTTTCGCTGCCCCCAGTTGCCGAATTGCTTCGGGAAAGAAGTTGGGAGAAACCGAAAGATAAAATATATGGTTGCCGCGGGTTCTCCTTTGTTGGTCGAGTTCCCCTAGGAAATCTTTGAGTTTTTGATAGCTTTCGGGGTTATCAATATCGCCCGGACAGTAGAACAAACCTTGAGCAAAGTCTTGCCAAAATTCTTCATTACCAATGCCGCCACCAAATTCTTCAATCCCTTCGCGCATTTGCTCTCGGAAGTAATCATGACTCCAAGGGCGACGTGCCACTCCCACCACGGTAGTTTCTGGTGGCAGGCGTCGATCGCGCTTCATCTGATAAATTGCTGGTACGAGTTTGCGCTGGGTGAGGTCTCCCGAAGCTCCGAAGATTACCAGAATTTGCGGTTCTGGCACTCGTTCTTTTCGCAAACCTATCCGCAACGGGTTTTCAAGAATTGTGACCATTTTCTATTTTGCTCCTTCTAAAGCTGACAGCCGCGCTAATACGGCTTGATAATTAGCAGTTATAGCATCCGGTAACGAAATCTTGGAGTAAGTATTTCGGAGTATTTCGGAGTATTTCGCAGTCTGAGAATGCGTATCCATAACCATCATTCCTGTAAACGAAATGTACATCTTTCATGGTTGAAAAGCTGATTCGGTTCCCGTAGATGAGAACTTCACAACCGTTCTTGTTTGGGGTTTTCACCCGTGCGGTGTAGATTCCTGCTTTCACCTTTTTTCTATCCTTGTCAATCGAAACCTTGACAATATCGCCAGCACTGACATGATGAAACACATCTTTCGCCCTCTTGACTGCCGGGAATCCTGATGCGTTGACGCGCCGTGCTTGACGGTTCCCATGTCCTTTACAGGTAACAAGTAAAGGTTGATGGGTTCGCAAATCGATCGACTGCCCTGATTCCCCAATACAGGCGGCATCTATGCTGTGAGACTTTTCTAACCCCTGAGAGCATCGGTTATATTTCGTTCTCCCACCCGTCCAGCATTTGACCGAATCACATAATCCTTTCGCCATTCGCACAATTGCGTAACGAGTCGCGTTGACTGCTGCCGCATCCTTCAAAGGTTTCTTTACTTGTTTGAGAATTCGATCTAAAATGTTCGGCTTTTGTGACAAAAAATCTCGAATGTCTCGATCGCCTTTCGCCTGGTTGCAAGCATGACAAGCCAATGTAAGATTAGAAACCCGATCGCTTCCTCCTTTTGATTTTGGATGAATATGTTCGATTTCTAAAGGAATATTCTCAGTGCCACAGTACGCACATTTTCTATCCCATTTCTCCAAGAGATATTCCCGCACTTCATAGCCGAATAATGTCCCTTGCTGATAGTCAATGCCATTGATTTCAGGATTCTGCAACTTCTGCATATCGAAGCGAACTTGCTCGATTTCAACGCCATCCACGGGGCAATACCGAATCAACCGCTTAATCCACGTCTCAACGGTTAAGACGCGGTGCGCAATAGAAGGTGCTAACCATCCTTGGGGTTTGCGGCGATCGAATCGCTTCTTGCGATACCGCAGATTGCGAGAACGTCTTCCCCGTCTGAATCCTGCGCGTTGCTCCAGGCCTGCTTTAATCGTTTCGCCACGATGCTGCAACTCCATCCTCCACACAATATCTTGACCGCATTGCAAGGCGAATCCGGTGAATTTTGACCCCGGATCTATTTTGATGGAATACAACTTGGTGACAGGATTCTGCACTTGCTCTTGCAAAATCAAAACGTAGGGATATTGGCGAAACACTTTCGCTTTCTCCTTTGATTGAAGCTCTCTTGCACGGGCAGGATGAATCAGAGCTAATGGCGTTTTATCGGCATTCAAAAGAAACACATGATTTGGCATTTCTGCCTTCTCCAAATATTGGGTTAAGTTTGCTTCGATCGGCTTGAGGGCTTGTTAATCGGTTTGGTGTTCTACCTTCAGAAACTAGGCGATGTTCCTCCCCTAACCGCTTGGGACTAGCAATCTCTATAGCTGAGAAAATCCCATTAAGGTTGTGACCTTTCAAGCGTCTCCACCTTGCTCAAGGGTGGGATCTGGCGTAGCAGGTAGATTAACTACTGAAGATTCGGGAAGACCCCGAATTACTCTGTTTCTTTGCTACTCATTTCTGCCAGTTGCTGGGCCATATAGTTAATCTGTGCTTCTTATTCAGCTTTAACTTCAGCCCTGATTTCCTCTCTGAGTTCTGCTCGAATTTTTGCCATCTCAACCGCCAAACGAACTTCCCAGCCTCGATATTGGTAGGAGATGAAGAATTCGAGTTTAAGCTTCTAGTTGGAGTCCTCCCAAACAAGAAACTCGATTTCCCTCTGGAAAGTTTTTGATACTCATGGGTGTCGATTTTTCTAGTTCGGGATTGCCAACTCAGCGATAGGAGCCAAAGTTAGACCTTCTCGATTTTCCTCTGAAAGGTTTTTTGACACCCATGGGTCTCACTTTTCCAGGTTCGAGATTCACAACTCAGCATTTAGGAACCAAAACAATTATCTATTCGGACTCCTAAATGCTTCTGCCTCTAAGGATACAGATATCACACTAGGCGACAGGTGAGAGCTTCTGCACTTTCTCTGCCAAGGAATCCATCAGAGATTGGAACGGGCTAACGAATTTCTCAATCCCCTCCAGCAGCAAGTCTGCCATCACTTGATCCAAATCGATGTCGATATCTGGATCTTTGAGACTTTCGATCAGCGCGTAAGCTTCTGCCACGTTGTTCTCAATCCGGGGTGCGACATCGCAGTGATCGAAACAAGCCTCAACGGTGTTCGGTGGCAAAGTGTTCACCGTGTCAGGGCCGATTAATTCATCGACATACATCACATCGCTGTAGTTGGGGTTTTTGGTGCTGGTACTCGCCCACAACAGCCGCTGCACTTCGGCTCCCTTGGCTGCTAGTGCTTGCCAGCGATCGCTCGCTACGATTTCTTTATATTTCTGGTAAGCTACCTTGGCATTGGCGATCGCAATTTTTCCTTTCACCGCTTCCAGTTTGGCTTTCGTAGCAACATCAGTAACTCCTTTGAGTTTCGCGTCAATTTGACCGTCGATGTTAATGTCGATCCGGCTCAAGAAGAAACTGGCAACAGAGGCAATATTGCTCACATCCAAACCTTTAGCTGCTCGCGCTTCCAAGCCACGAATATAAGCCCAGAAGGTTTCGACGTAGCTGTCAACGGAGAACAGCAAAGTCACGTTAACGTTAATCCCTTCGCTGATAACTCGTTCCACTGCCGGCAATCCTTGAGCAGTTCCCGGAATCTTGATCATCACATTTGGTTTGCCGATCGCCTGATAATAACGTAAGGCTTCACTAATCGTGCTTTCGGTATCGTTGGCGATCGTCGGTGGCACTTCAATACTGATATAACCGTCCAAACCCTTCGACTCTTCGTACACCGGGGCGAAGATGTCGCAAGCGTTGCGGATATCTTCAAATACCAGAGATTCGTAAATTTCGAGTACAGATTTGCCAGCCCGGATGCCAGCTTCGATATCAGCATCGTAAATCACATTGCCCGCGATCGCTTTCTCGAAAATGGCAGGATTAGATGTAATTCCCCGCAATCCGCGACTTTCAATCATCTTTTTGAGTTCGCCGGACTCGATCAGATTGCGAGTCAAATTGTCCATCCAGATGCTCTGGCCGATTTCTTTGATTTCTAACAGGTGATTCTTGGTCGTTTCCGTCATGATCTGTAACTCCTACAATTTGATATTTGGTAATTGGGAATTGGGAATTGGTAATTGGGAATTGGTAATTGGGAATTGGGAATTGGTAATTGGGAATTGGTAATTGGGAATTGGTAATTGGGAATTGGGCAGCTACAACTTTCTTCCTTCTTCCCTCTTCCCTCTTCCTTCTTCCTTCTTCCCTCTTCCTTCTTCCCTCTTCCTTCTTCCCTCTTCCTTCTTCCTTCTTCCTTCTTCCTTCACTCCAGAACTGTTCGAGGATTGCGCGATCGATCTTGAATAAAAGACTCTACGAGGGCGACATCTTCTTTACTGCCAATAATCAAAGGTGTGCGCTCGTGAAGTTGAGTTGGCACCACATCCAAGATGTCTTGAATGCCGGTACTAGCCCGCCCGCCGGCTTGTTCCATCAAAAACGCCAAAGGAGCAGATTCGTACAGCAAGCGCAATTTGCCCTCCGGTTTTTTCACCGTTCCGGGGTACAAAAAGACACCTCCCTGAAATAAAATCCGGTGGAAATCTCCCACCAAAGCCCCGCCGTACCTGGCACTGTAACCTTGATTGCGGTGGACGTAGCGAATGTAATCTCGATAAGATTCCTCCCACTGCCAAAAGTTGCCTTCGTTGACGCTGTAAACCGGGCCGCTTGCAGGTGTCTGAATGTTTTCGGTTGCTAGAATAAACTCGCCCAAACTGGGGTCGAGGGTGAAGGAATGGACACCTTGACCGATCGAATAAACCAGCATGGTACTGGGACCATAAAGCACGTAGCCCGCGGCAATTTGTTTGTGTCCGTGTTGCAGCAAGTCTGAGGCTGAGCCATCTGCATCATCCCCTTCTTGCTTGCGGATGCTGAATATGGAACCGACATTGAGATTGGTGTCGAGATTGGAAGAACCATCTATGGGGTCGTAGAGCAGACTGTAGCGCCCGATCGGACAATTTTCGGGAATATAGTAGGGTTTTTCCATTTCCTCCGAAGCCAAGCGGCAGACAAGTCCGCTTTGCTGGAAGACGGAGATAAAAACTTCATTAGCATAGACATCCATCTTTTTGACGGATTCTCCCTGGACGTTGACAGCCCCTGTAAACCCCAAGGCATCTGCCATTAATCCAGCCCTACTCAGTCGCCTCGCGATCAGCTTGGCAGCTAGTCCGATGCGATTCATCAGGGCACTGAGATCCTGAGCATCTGCACTAAAGCTGTGGAGTTGCTGGAGTACGTGACGGGATAGAGTCGTGCAATCGCGGTCTAAGGCTTGCACCTGATCGATCGGACCCAGACGGGTTTCTCCTGTCGGCGCTTGTACCATGATTTTGATAACCTCCCTGTCTTGCGGCTCGCTAATTTGGGGTTTTCAGGTGCTTGACATTTGCTCCTGAATCGGGTATGAGACCGATCGCCCTCTCACTTATATCTTAGGGAGGGTTTTGGGAAAGGGGGTGGAACTTTAGGGGAATTTTAGATCCGGTGGAAAATTGAGGAGTGCGATCGGCTGTTGAGTCCGCAATTGTATCGAAAATAACTAATTTTTTGATTGACCGCAGAAAGTGTTGGTTTCGGGATTTAGGTTTGGTGTATGGCAGAAAGAAGTTAGGCAACGGATTTAACGGAGGTCAGTCAATCGAACCCACTGCTAAAATGATTTTAAACTCAATACATCGGAAAGCTGTCCTATGCCCTCTCCCTTTCCCGGAATGGACCCCTACTTAGAACACCCCGATTTTTGGCAGGAAACTCATAATCGATTAATTGTCGCGATCGCTGATAGCATCATGCCTCAAATTCGCCCTAAATATGAAATTGCGATCGACAAACGCATCTATGAAATTACCGATCCAAATGACAGTAACGGCGACTCGCTTTTAGTTGGTATCCCCGATGTGGCGATTAAACGTCAATCTAATAGCCCCGATCTTCCCACCCGTTCAGTTGCCACTTTAACTATCGCACTTCCTACTACCGTCAAAGTCCCTATTCCTGAAAAAATTAAACAAACTTACCTAGAAGTGCGAGAAATGGCAACTAAACAAGTTGTCACGGCAATTGAAATTCTTTCTCCTGTCAACAAACGCAGTGGAGAAGGCAGAATTACTTATCTCAAAAAACGCCAGAGTATTTTAGGTAGCTTAACCAATTTAGTGGAAATCGACTTGTTGCGAAGCTGGGAACCGATGCCTGTACTCAACAGTTCCATTCAAAGCGATTATCGGGTTTTAGTCAGTCGTAGCGATCGCCGTCCTTTTGCCGAACTTTATGGTTTTAATCTCCGGGATTCTCTACCTATATTTCCGGTGCCATTGCGCGAAGAAGATGTAGAACCTATTGTTAATTTACCAGAATTGTTCGCAGGTATTTACGATCGCGCCGGCTATGATTATCGAATCGATTACGATCGAGAACCCGTACCATCCCTGTCAGAAGAAAATCGGGTTTGGGCACAGGAACTTTTACAAGAAACAGGATTGCGAGATAATTAATTTTATTTTACCTTATTAATCGGCGATACTTTGGCTGTAATGCTCGATCGAGTAGGGATGATTGTCAAAGTTAAATATGAGACCGATCGTCCTGTAAGTTCTATCTTAGGGATGGTTTTGCGATCGGGCATGGAACTTTAGGTGAACTTTAGATCCCCAGACAAAATTGAGGAGTGCGATCGGCTGTTGAGTCGGGAATTGTATTCAAAATCACTAAATTTTTTATTTACCGCAGAGGACGCAGAGGGCGCGGAGGAAGAGAGGAGTAAGTTGGGCAAGGAATTTAGTGTACGGCAGTCACGGATGTCAAGGATGTCAGTTTGTCACAGTTTGATGATAGACCAAAATTGTATTTTAGGGGCGGGATTTCTGGCCCACCCACAAAAATTTCATCAAACTTGACCGTACAATTGAGATCAACCAAACCTTAACCCTTGTGCTTGACAAAAAAAGCACCTTCAGGTAATCGCACACCTGTCAAAGTCGTGAACAGAGTATGAGCAAATTCGGGGTTAGAACCTTCTAAATCAGCGTAACTTAAATTCGCCATTGTCAGGTCAGCTTCACCCAAATTTGTATTGCTAAGGTCAGCCCAAGTCAAGTTTGCTCGACTCAAATTAGCACGGCTAAGATTGGCTCCTTTTAGATCGGCTTTGCTCAAGTCAGCAGCGTATAATTGAGCATCAGGCAATTCGGCTCCTACTAAAAAAGCATGGTATAAGTTGACATAGCTCAAATTAGCTTTACCAAAGTTTACCCCATTGAGATTTGCACCTCTCAAATCAGTTCCGACAAGTACCGCTTCGTATAAATTAGCGTTACTGAGGTCTATGCCCTGTAAATTCATGCCACTGAGTGTCACGCCACTTAAATCAGCACCCTTTAATTGTACTCCATCATGTAAATTGACCATCCGAAAATCCGAGCCACGGAAATCAATTCCACGCAAATAGATGTGTTGAAAATTGACATTTTCAAAAATGAAGTTACGAAAATCTCTCCGACCAAATTTATATTCTTGATGAAATTCTGCCTCTTTCATGATTTTATTGAATTTAGGAGGCTTAGGGGGAAGAGTCGCAGTATCATTACCTGAGATTGTGCGGAACATTTTGAACAGTCTGCTTAACATGATTTTTCTCCTATTCTGTAAGTAAGTAAAATGTAAATTCCATCCAAGTATAGAAACCCAGTCTCACTAAAAAAATGGGTTTCTATCTGGTCATTTTTGTGCATGAAAATATTCCATTCACAAATCATCAGATTGCGTACCAGGAACTTTATCAAAAATATTTCTCCGGGTACGATAGGCTAATTGTCCACAATATCTTGGCAAAACATCAAGATAATTTAAGCTGCGACGCAGGTAAGCTTGAGGATGAGGACTTTGCTCAAAAAATGCAACTGATACATGGGCTTGTTCCACCAAAAACCTCCGAATATAATCGATGTCACTGATGAGCTTTTGATAACGTAGATTATCGGCTTTTTGTTCGTCAGTGATTTTACCTATGATTTGTTGAGGATGTTTTTTAGCAATGTTAAACAGGCGATAAATTCCTAGCTCAAGGTTTTTTTGCTCTAACTCAAGCCGTTGTTCTATCGCTTTGATATTACCACCTTGAATCTGCTCTGGCTGCTTTTGCAGTTCGCTCCCTAAAAAATAGAGCATATCACCTAAAGAATAGGCTGATTTTTCAACAATTTCTACATTCTGAGTAAGAGCCTGAGTTAACCTTTCAGCTCTTTGTGAGGATATCACTTCCTGACCAGAACGGAGAAGTTTAACAACCTGTTTTAATTTGGGATCGTCACATTTACCAGTGCTGCGGTATTGATCGGCTTTGCTGGTATCAATGTACTTGTTTTGAGGATCGGTTCTGGAATGACCTCGGAAGTCAATCACATTTTCAGATTGAATGTCATTGGGATTTTTTGCGGTCATAACAATTACTTGTGAGTGTTGAGTGACTGTTTCTTCGATGTTTGGTGGTTGTGTACCCAAGGGTGAATAGGGTACACTTTGCATTTAGCTATCTTCCAAAAATTCATCAAGTTCCATTTGGAGAGACTCGTCAAAAGACATTTGAATGTCTTGGCGGTAGGAATGAGCGATCGCCAACGCGCAAGCCCCCGCAGATGTAATAACTGATGTCGCGAAAAAGAAAAGTGAAAAGCCGAGACTATTCCAATTTCCCGTGATAAGTTTTGAAGTCGTACTTTGTATTGCTAAGCGAGTCGCTTCTGTCCCAGAAATTAACTGACCCTTAGCGTCGAAGTGCTGTTCGTAAAGAGCGGGCATGATTTGTTTTACTCCTGCTGCATAGCTAGCCGATCGCACAATCTGAGCCTTTTGCTTTTCCCAGTCAGCTTTAGCGACTTGAGAAACTTTGAAGGCATCTTCTGTTAAAAGCTTGGCTAAAGGGCAGAAGGGTACTTTAGCTTGACCTTCTTGAGCCAACACCGATTTCCAGTCCCGGTTTTGTTCTTGATACAAACCGTTAGCTTTGATAAAATAGTCATTGCGTGCGGTGCTGCCTTCAGGATAAGTCGCAGCCTTTTCTTGAAACTCTTTACATTTGGCTTCTGCATCCTTAACTGCTCTTAAATCTGGCTGAACGTCGTTAACCTTAATTTCTTGTTCGGCGACCAATTCTTTTGCTCTTAACTCGGCTAAATGACTTTGGTTAAGCGATAATTCAGGTGCGACTAAAGAGGTTCCCGACATCAATACATTCATTGCCAACATCGGCACGGTGGCACAGGCAGACCAAATTCGGTTTCCCGGTTTGCGAGTGGCAACTGCTTTGCCCATACCGTTGGTAAATTTGGTCATAGCAAGAGCAAGGGCAAGGGCGAAAATGAATCCTAAAAGCCCCATGTCTTTGCAGGAGTACAACAACAAGGGGAATATACTCACGCCGTCAATCGTGTTGCTAACGTTCATCGCTGTTGCTGTAACTGTCGAAGCTTGTGTGACTTCTTCAGTAACGTAATTAGAGCCGTGGAGTTCTTGTGGGTCAGTCAAGATCAAATCTTTGGACTTTTTGAACCAATTTTTGCTCTTTTTCAACCAAATATTAGGGTTTGCAGAAGTTTCATAAGAGTGATTCAGTTCGTGCATTTCTCTTTTCTCGCTGGGACATCTTGTGATAACAGACTGTGTTGCCTGACATTGCTATATCTGCGATCACAGGAGGTTTTCTGCAAAATGGGAAAATTTTTTGATGGCTGTATCGCCGAAATTAGTCAAAAATCAAGGATTTTATGGCGATCGTATAGGTTGAGTCAAGGAACGAAACCCAGCTATAGCCATTGTTGCGGTTGGGTTGAATGCAGTGAAAGCCAACCTACTGATTCTTAGTTAGTTAAGTTTGAATTCACCAACCGCAGAGAACGCTGCCCAATAGAAAGGATCTTGAAAGGGCTTAGAGTTATCTTGAAACATATCAAACATACGATGCAAAGCCATTTTTTGTGTGCGATTCAAAGGTAACTGTTTTTGATCTATCCACAGTTTTAGTTCAGCTATAGTTGTATCACGCAGCCATAATTGAGCTTGACAAAGTGCTGTAGCTACGGATGTTTGACTTTGCAGATTTTCGTAAAACCTAATCATTAAAAAACTTGTAGAAAAGTCGTTGACTGCCCAAAGGCTACTGACCACACTCGAACTGCCTGCAAGTAGGAATCCGCTGGGAAAACCCATGTACTCATCACTTTTACTGGTGAAGTCAATCAACCCACTTTCACAAGCTGAGAGAGTTACTAGGCCACATTGGCTGAGATCTAGGTTAAGGATTTCTCCCAATGTCAGGCATTTGTCTAAATTAATTTTTGTACTGTCTAGTGAACGATTATTTTCACTTGCAGTTCCCTGTAATTGTCCGTTAGAACCTCCAGCCTCAGCTAAGACCAGAGCCGATTCCAGAGGTGATTCAAAGTTAAAGTAGCCGTGACAAGAGAAATGGACGCAATTAGCATCAAGAAAATGCTTGTTATCTAATATTTCTTTTTTACTAGCAGCTTCTTTCACTAAGACATAATCGTTAGGAGCAAAGTACCGCCTAATAGTTGCGACTTCAATATCAGTAAAAATCAGGTCTTGGGTAGGGTTTTGAATAGCAAATAAGTGTATCAAATCGGAGCGTTTTTGATTCTGACTTAATTGCAGTAGTTGACAACTAGGAGCATAACTCACACCTCTCAAGAAATGGTCTAGGATATTATGGTTTTGACCTTCATTTAGAGGCAAAGCATGGAGAGGTAGCAGGTGCAGGAAGCGATGGGGTACAAAAATTATTCGGTCACAATCCGCAGGCAAATAGTTGATGATTCGATCGATATGTAGTATTTCAGCGAGATGCTGAAGACGGGCTGAAAGTTGATCTTGCCATTGTCTCGTGTTCTGCCCATAATCCTCCAAGTATTCCCCAAACCAAGTAAGTAAAATTTCTATATCCTCATGGGAGGATTGCAAAACTACAGGACTATTGCCTTGACTGGTAATTATAAAAGTGAAGATTTTATTGCTAACAATATACCATTCTATGATGGCTGTTTTTTCATCAAACTCAAATTTTAGTAAAGCTTGAATTTGATCGAACGAGATTGGTTCAACTTGGTAACTGAATTTTAAATCATGGTCAGTTAGAATCTTTTTTTTAGGGTAGAGTTCCCGACTGGATAGAATATCCACAAGATTACGGGCTTTGCTGCGTTCGACATATTCAATAGCTCGATCTGGTAGATCGATATTAACGTAGCTTTGGACTATTTTTTCATAAATATCAATTGCTTCTTCAAGAATCTCTTGTCTTCTAAATTCAGAAGCCGCCCAACTCCGACTTTGTTCTACGGCTTCAATTGCTACCGCAAAACCTTCTATTGCTATGTCCCATAATTCAGCATCAAAAGCTGTATTACCCATATTTTTTCCTGTTTTCAAACAGTCTAAAGGAAATGTTTGCGGTGTAAAAATCTCTAAAGCTCTTCGATAAGCTTCAATTGCTTCTGCAACATTATGAGATTTGAATCCCGAAATTCTGTCACTGTAGGCATTAGCCAAATTACTTTTAGTAGCAGCCCACAGTTCTGGAAAAGTGTCGCGAGTACGGAATTCCAAAGCAGCTTGATAACAACAAATAGCCCTTACCAAATTTTCTGATCTATTTCCTTTTATGCGGGATTGATAGGCTGTACCTAAGTTATTCTGAGTGGCGGCCCACTGTTCGGGAAAAGCTTGACGGCTACGGACTTCTAAAGCAGATTCATAACAATAAATAGCCATTTCCAAATTCTCGGCTTTATCCCCCATAATTCTCTCGGAGTATGCCTTGCCTAAATTATTCTGAGTCATCGCCCATTCATAAGGAAATGTCTCGCGAGTGTAAACTGTTAGGACATCATGATAACAAGAGATGGATTTTTCAATATTCTCCGCTTTATTACCTTTGATTCTATCGCTGTAAAATGTAGCCAAATTATTTTGAGTGGCCGCCCACTGTTCGGGAAAAGCTTCACGGCTACGGACTTCTAAAGCAGCTTGATAATAACAAATAGCATTTTCCAAATTCTCGGCTTGATCTCCGAAAATCCTCTCTTGGTAAACAATACCAAGATTATTGATAATCATTGCCCAATCCGACGGAAAATTCTCGCGCGTGTAAACTTGTAAAGCATTTTTATAGAAAGAAATAGCTGTTTCTAAGTTGTTAGCCCTATCTCCGAGAATTCTATCTCTGTAAACTGTAGCTAAATTGTTTAGAGTGGCAGCCTCCTGTTCGGAAAACTTTTCACGACAATGGACTTCCAAAGCAGCTTGATAAAAATAAATAGCCATTTCTAAATTTTGTGCTTTATCTTCCTGTATCCGGGATTTATAGGCTGTTCCTAAGTTGTTTTGGGTCGTAGCCCATTGTTCGGGGAAAGCGTCGCGACTGTACACTGCTAAAGTGCTTGTATAAAGCTCGATAGCTTTTTCCAAATTGTCCGATCGCATTCCTAAAATACGATCGCTGTAAGCATTAGCAAGGCTATTTTGCAAGCTAGCCCACTCTTGAGGAAAAGCGGCGCGAGTGTACACTTCTAAAGCTGCCGAGTAACACTGAATAGCTACTTCTAAGTTTTCACTTCTTTGACCTAGAATCCTGTGATTGTATGCCCTACCCAAATTCGTTTCACAAAGCGCCCAATTCTTCGAGTATAATTCTCTAGTAAAAAAACTCAATCCAATTTCATAAGCAACGATCGCTAATTCTATATTCACATTTCTACTTCCTAAAGGAAACTGCTGAATTAAATTGCCAAAATTGCAAATTGTTGAGGCTACAGCTTCAGCTTCGTCGGCAGTCGATTCAGATAATAAAGTAGTTGCCACTCCCTGTAAAGTAGCACTTAATTTGACATCCAATTTGTCTAAATTAGATTGTAAAAACTGGTAAACAACCCGTAGATCGGCATCTGTATCGGAAACTAATTGTAAAACCTCTAACAAAAAATGTAAATAATGTAAATCCTGTGGTGATTCAGCTATTGATGGGTTTTCTACTAACTCTATTATTTGAGTAGCAACACTTTGCAGGAAATCCGCTGCATTTTTATCTCCATTTTCAGCGAGATTTTCTGCTACTTGTGTCATCACCTGAACTAAGCCAGCATCAAGAAGTTCTGAGTTAGCATTTAAGATAGCTGCTTCTTCTCCACTTGAACAGCTTAGCAGTGCTTGTACGAGATGTAGGTAGCCCTGTAGACGCTGCTCGTTCATTCTTGATGCTCGCTTACGCTATTGTCGGATTTGATTTGGTTAATGGGTATCTCCAAAATTCAGGAGGATTGCCATAATAAACAAAAATTGTGCCAGATACAATTTTACCACGGCTATCAGTTTTTTGTCTTTGATAGCTCGCTGAAAAAAAGAACTAATCGAAGCAATTATGACATTTGCACCAATTTTGGCTGACAACTTGTCAGATATTTCCTGCCAAGTGTATCCATCTAACCAGAGAAGGAATATTTCTTGCAGAGCAATATCGGGGTGTATTCTCATCGGCTTGCTGAAAATATTTTCAGGATTTTCTAGCGCTATTTCCCGCATTTTTTCCAGAAAAGAAGGTTCGGGGATATCGGACGTAAATTGGTCTAAGTAGGTCGTCTTTGATTCATCACCATCTGCCGATCGAGCATTGCTGATTTGTCTGTCGGCTGACACTAGGATATCAATGACTTTTTTTCCTTTTTCAGTTCTCTGATGAATACCTTGGTGACTACCAATGAAATCGATCTGTTTTTTGGACTGAGTAAACCTCGCGTAGTTTAATACGTTTCCTTTTTTCGGATCGAACTTCCCCTTTTGTATAAACTCGAAAAGTGCCAAGTCTGTTTCTTGCTTAATGTCTTCCGAAACTTGGTGGTTTTCGGCGAGAGATAACCTGGGTGAATGCTTTGGGAGTGAAAGGCGACTGGGTTTCCTGAGTTGTGAAACCAATCTAGTTAAGGCTAACTGGCGATCGGGACTTTCAAGGGGATGCCTTTGGGCTTCCAAGGCCAGATCGTTCAGATGGTTGTTCAGTTCGGCTTCGGTGAACTTTTCGTTTGCTTCTGGAGATGGCTGCTTTTCTTTGTCGTCCATAAATCAATACTCCTCTGAGAGTAGAAGTTTTTGAGAACCACCGAGAAGCTATCAAGCCCTTATATCCGCTTGTTGTTTATAGGTTAGCCACTACGGGTTTTGCCTGACAAGAGTCCGATCGGCCTTTTAGTCCCGCGTTCTGCATCACTCTACATACTGTAGTGGTGTGGTTTCTTATGTATCTAGAAATATCGCCAAATTTCTGCAAGTTACTCAAATTTTTTTCTGTTGTGGGAATCCCTGATAGCTGTATCTAGCTGCAAGCCTTACACCATAAAGCGTTTGAGAATCTGATAACATTCGGTCAGTACACCTCTAGTCACTAATTTAGCGCACTTGGAGATTTGAAGACGATCACCCCATCAAGACTTGCGCGCCTTGAGTGTCGATCGCGATCGCCCTGACATCAGCCTTCACCCCAACATCCATCCAAGCAGCCGCCATTTCCCTCACAACCGCATCAGCATTAGTAGCCTCCGTTAAAGCCAAAAGCGTCGGCCCGGCACCGCTAATTACCATTCCAAAAGCCCCTGCATTCAACGCAGCTTCTTGCACCGCTTCATATCCCAGAATCAGCGATCGCCGGTAAGGCTGGTGAATCTTGTCTTGGAGGGCGCAGCGCAGCCAATCTCGATCGCCCGTAGCCAAAGCCCGCACCAACAAACCCAGGTGTGCGGCATTGAAAATCGCGCGATCGAAATCTGCTTTGGCTGCTGGATAGTCTTTGAGTGACGGGCGCTTTCATCCCGTCCCTCAACGGATTACCGTGCTTGGCGCGGGGCTTTCGCTTAGAAGCTAAAAAGATCCCATTCCGAAGGCAGAAGGCAGAGATAAAGAAACATTTTGCTCAGCAGCTATTTGAATGCCCGGTTGGGTAACTGCGCCGACTCCAGTGAGATTTATTGCTGTGGGGTCGATCGCATAATTCTGCTCGGTATCGAACCCCATCAAGCCAGAAACTGTTCTGAAGTCTGTGATGAAAGCACTGTTTTCGATGCTGATGTTACTTGCTGACACCGCAGAGTCGATGATCGCACCACCATCAGTCACAATATCTAGTGACTGCGCCCGCCGGGGAGTTTCAGTCTCCAAAGCCAGCCCAAAAGCTAATATTTGAGTAAACTGAGTAGCGCTAAAATTATTGTCGCTCACTAACACTAAAGATTGCTGTCCGTTCGGCAACACCGGCCCCAAAGTCATGCCTTCAACATTATCCAAACCTGTCGGCAAATGCAGGCTGTCAAAATTGAGAACCAAGCGTTTTTCAACGGGTTTGACAGTATTAATGTTAATCGCATTCAGCGAATTAATGCTGCTGATATCGCTGGCTCCATTTAGGCGTACTTCATAGAGTTTGATGGTATTTCCCGTACCTGGTGCGCCTGTAGAAAAAGAACGTTCTAGTGCTAAGAAAGTGCCGCGATTGTCTAAGGCTAACAGTTCCACTAAACCGTTGGTACTAAAAGCTGTTTCTGGAACTGCTGGAAGGGCCACCGGGTCAGTTAGATACAGAAATTCTTGTTCCGGCTGTCCTGTGGTTAAATTGTATTTGAGAATGCGCGATCGCGAACCAGTGTTAATTGTCGCCAGCGGCCCGTCTTGCACCAAAGCATTCTCCGTTGCTGTAAACAAGAATTTGCCATCGGGAGTAATTGTCAGGTTTTCAAAAGCTAAATTGTTGCGAACTCCCGCTGTTGGTGTATCTGCTGCATCAACAACTTGATTGTTGTTAGTATCCTGAACCACAGGTACAAACTTTGACGGCACTGGTAGCTGTCGCAACTGTAGGCCACTTCCTAAAGCAAACTCGTTCACAAATGGACTCTGAACTCTGGCAGCACCCAAGTTAGGACTGACTTCGCCTTCTGACGAAATAAACACCGTGCGGTTGCTAGTTAAACCGATGCCTTCCGGGTCAAGAGTATTAGTAGCAAAAGGTTGAGCGTTTTGGTTAAGCAGAGTTGTCACCCCAGAGAAATTAATCCCGGAACTAGACAGCGAACCAGAACTTAAATCGATATTCAGGGTATAGAATCGAGCCGGATTTCTGTCCGATCGATCGTCGGAAATACTGTAATAGCGGTTGTTAACTTGGTCGTAATCAATACCGGAAAGTCCGCCGAGTTGAGTTCCTTGGACAGTGACGGAACCTGTTGGATAAGTAGCTTGTCCGAGGAAGTTGATATTTCTGACACTGGTGCGCGGAGATCGATCGCCCACAGCAATATCTGCCCAAACTAAACTATGATCGGAAGTAGGAGTAGTGTCCGCATTTTGGCGATCGCCCACCAATCTGTACAGCGGATCTGTCGTCACAGGCCAAAATACCGCAGCATCACTAACTGGCAAATCAGCAGACGGCAAAACATAATCAACTCGCAGATTTCCCGAACCCGTTCCTGTATCTCCAAAATCCGCCGTATCAAAAGCCGGACTGCCTTTTTGGTTGACATTATTCCCGCCGTCTGCTACTTGTTGAATCCCGCCTAAACTAGCAGGGATTGCGCTAGTGACTCCCACATTTACTCGCGAGTTATTGAGCAACTGTAAAATCGCATTGTCAAAACTATCTCCATCAACAGGATCGGCATTTTGGTCGCCCATAATTACGAAACTCGCATTCGGTGCAAGTCCGCCAAAGGTGCGGCGATCGTCGTAAATATAACTACCTTTTCCAGGAGTAATGTAATCTGCCCACAAGCGAATTTCATCATGATTTCGCTTGCCGTTTCTGTCTTCTGGGCCGTCAAACACAGGCGGTGTCGGATGACTGACTAAAGCGTGAACAATGTCGCCGTTGATATTAATTGGCACGTCCCAGTGACTCTTTGACGACAGGCGAAATACGTTTAATTCAGCAGGTGAGTAATAGTCATTTGTGGCGGAAGTAGCCGAGTCATCCGGCAAAAATGCCCCCGGCATATCTTTCCATAGAAAGTTTTGGAACGTGCGAATATTCGCCGTATCAATGGGATATTTTGAGTACAAAGCCATGCCGTATTGTCCCGGAAAATCCCCAAAGCCGAAAGCGTCGTTGCCGTAGCCGGTGGTGCCAACTTCTGTGACAGTGGAACCGTTATTATCTAAATCGAAACCGGAAGCAATGCCTGTGTTAGAAGGGGCAGTATAGCGAAAGGGATAATTAACAGGAGTTGCGCCATTCTGACTGACTGACAGATAGTTTTGCTGAAACAAATTTAGGGATGTGTTGCTGCTATCGTAGTCAAACTCGTTAATTAACAAAACATCGGGATTTACCCGCTGAATAGTTTCAGCGACATTCTTTGCTTGCTGGTTGCTAGGAGTCGAAAGGTCTGTAATTAACCGACCTGCACTACTGCGGTTCAAAGAAGCGTTGAAGCTAGAAAAGCGCACTGCCGGAACTGGACTTTCGGCAACAATGAAATCTCCAGAATCGAAATTTCGGATTCCTTCCAAAATCGCTAAAAATTGGTTGGTTGTTGAATCTTTGAGAACAATACTGTTGCTAAAATTGCCCGTACCTCTAGAAATTTCGATGTTAGCCGGAGAGATGCCGCTGACACTAATTAAGTCTTGACCTTTGACAAAATCGGTAATCACGTCAGCATTTTCTAGTTGGGAACTGCCGATCCGCCCGATCGCGAAAATATCTTTACCGCCACCACCGGTCAAAATGTCGCGATCGAGATCGCCGGAGAGAAAATCGTCTCCTTCGCCACCTTGAAGGGTATCTCGGTTTCGACCGCCGTAGAGTGCGTTATTTCCCGAACCGCCCAATAACAAGTCATTACCTGCATTGCCAAAAAGGCGATCGTTTCCTTCCTGACCGAAAATGGCGTCATCGCCACCCAACCCAGAAATTAAGTCGCCTGCGATCGTCCCGTTTAATGTGTCATTTCCCGATGTGCCGTTAATTGCTGCCACGTTAAGTCACTCCTCTTTACCGCTAAAGTCAAATATTTTCGGGTTGCGAGTATGGTCTCACGCTAGGATTAAAGACTGATTATTTAATGGTTAAACACTTGTGTACTTTCCACACTTGAGCCGATCGCCCAGACAGCTTGGTATAATATCGATCCGACTGCGGTATGTTTCCAGGGAAATATTCAGGTATTTAAGTCGAGACTTGTACTCCTTGAGTGTCGATCGCGATCGCCCTTACATCAGCCTTCACCCCAAATTTCCCCCAAGCAGCCGCCATTTCCCTCACAACCGCAACAGCATTAGTAACATCCGTTAAAGCCAAAAGCGTCGGCCCCGCACCGCTAATTACCATCCCACAAGCCCCTGCATTCAGTGCAGCTTTTTGCACAGCTTCATATCCCAGAATCAGCGATCGCCGATAAGGCTGGTGAATCTTGTCTTGGAGGGCGCAACGTAGCCAATTGCGATCGCCCGTAGCCAAAGCCCGCACCAACAAACCCAGGTGTGCGGCATTGAAAATCGCGTCAGCCCTGGTGTAATCTGCTGGCAAAACTTGGCGCGCCTCGGCGGTAGAAAGTTCAAAATCGGGAATCGCTACCACGGGCACAATATCAGGATGCCAGGGAATGTCGCAAATTTGCCAAGAACCCCCCCCCTGCCCCCCCTTGCTAAGGGGGGGTGTAAGAAGGGATGCTTCTGTCAGGTTCCCCTTGGTAAAGGGGGGTGTAAGAGGGGATTCTTCTCTTAGCCCCCCCTTACTAAGGGGGGGTTGGGGGGGTAATTCTGGTTCCACTTCACTAAGGGAGATTTCTTCTCTTCGCCCCCCCTCACTAAGGGGGAGTTCTTCTCTTAGCCCCCCCTTAGTAAGGGGGGGTTGCTCTCTTAGCCCCCCCTTACTAAGGGGGGGTTGGGGGGGTGCATTGCTAGCAGCGAGGCGACAACCTCCCAGTAAAGCGGGGACAACGTTGTCGGGATGTCCTTCAAGTTCGATCGCCAACTGCATCACTTCCACCTGACTCAAAGGCGAACCGGCTAATTCATTTGCACCGACTAGCCCGCCGACAATCGCTGTAGCGGAACTTCCCAAGCCTCTAGCCAGCGGCACTTGCATATCTATATTTATGGCGACGGGCGGTGGCGATTGGTTGAGGCGATCGTACAAGGTAACAAATGCTACATAGGCGAGATTGCTGTCATCTGTCTTGACTTTGGCTGCTTCTGCGCCCGTAACGGTAATTTTTAGTTTCTCGGTTGCCGAGGGTTCGAGTCGGGAGAATTGGAAGCGGTTGTAGAGGCTTAAAGCGGCGCCGATGCAGTCAAAACCGGGGCCTAAGTTGGCGGTTGTAGCGGGTACGGTGACAGTGATGGTGGAAATTACGGACATTGTTTGAATAGTGGATTGGGAATTTTCAACCGCAGATAAACGCGGACGAACGCAGATAGAAGAATACTATACTATGTTTTAGGAAGTAGTATTTGAAGATGTTTTAGGGCATCTTGGTAATCGTTGGTATTGCCGGATTTTTGATAGAGTTCGGCTGCTTTTTGATAGTCGGCGATCGCACCTGGTTTGTCTTCTAAGAATTCGCGGACTCTGGCGCGGTTGTAGTACGCATCACCGTAGTTGGGGTTGATGGCAATTGCGCGATCGAAATCTGCTTTGGCCGCTGGGTAGTCTTTGAGGTCGCGGCCGTGGATGATGCCACGTTTGTTGTAAGCTTGGGCGTAGTTGGGGTTGAGGCGGATGGCTTCGGTGTAATCGGCGATCGCGCCTTGAAAGTCTCCAGCCTCTGACTTGGCTAAACCGTTGTTAAATAACTCTTCAGCAGGATTTTGAACAATGGTTTTGTGAGCAATTAATATTGCTGAGGATTGAGCAAAAACAGCAGGAGATATATTACCAAATATAGTCAATATTCCTAGAGTAGCAATCAAATTGTAAAATGGTCTTTTCATAATCTACGCAAAAATTTGAGCTACAGAGCAACTAAAACCAGGTAATAACGGTGAAGTAAGTTGATCGTTGCTCAACAGCGTAGCAATGAGTCTTAAACTTGCTTGTTCCCTGCGATAAACTTCTATTTGTTGCAACTGCCAATTCACAACCCAGTATTCTTGAACTCCTCGTACCGAATAGAGTCTGAGTTTCAAATCTCGATCGCGTCTCTGATTCTCTGCACCGGGGGACAAGACTTCCACAATTAACTCGGGTGCGGCGGTTAAATGGCCGGCTTCGTCTAGCAAGATAGCCAAACGTTCGTTGCTAGCCCAGGCTACATCGGGGATGACGTTATCGGCATCCGTGAAAATAAGGCCTGGATTGATTGCGGCTCGTCCCAAACCAGTAGACATCGACCAAGTATCAAGACAAGAAAAAAATCTGCCACAAGTCTGTTGATGCCCCCAATGCGGTGCTCTAGTCATAAATAGCTCCCCATCAATAATTTCATAGCGATCGCCATTATCAGGCAATAGTTCTAAATCGGCGGTAGTAAAGCGTAGTTTATCAGATATTGTCTGGCTCATACAAACACTCTTGATAGGTGATACAAAAATTATAGACGATCGAGCATCTAAAGCATCCACAAATTTCAACCTGTGAGTGCAAAAGAAGGCAAAAACAAAACCCGCCCAGGCGGGTTTCTATATTCTTAGTCCGCGCACCATCCGGACTTTGTTTGTGTAGTCGCGATTTCCAATCGCCGGATTTCCTGAGAATTACAAACCATGAGATTACTTCAGAACAGTCTTAGAAGCAATCCGAGTTTTCTTGCGATCGCCCTCACTCAACTCCTCACCGGATTGCAAGCGAGTAGCAGAGGTTTGTAGGACAGTGGCGGCACTTTTATCGCCCATTTGCAGAGCCGTTTTAGCCGCGGTTTGGAGCATCGTGGCTGCGCCAGCCCGATCGCCCTGCTGCAATCTAGTTTCAGCAAGTTGAGTTTGGCGGTATTTAGCCAAAGCTAAAATGTGTTGCTGCACCATTGGATTGATTGCCGGCTGATAAACTGGCAGGACATTAGTCGAAATCACCACCGATTCAGAGAGCAAACCTGCACCGACTGTGGGATCGTCGTAGCGAATTTGTACTTGCCCGATCGCCTGTTTACCTTCTGGTAACTGTCCAATATAAATATTAGCCAAAACTACTCGTTCTACATCCTTCATTAAATCTCCCAAACGGACCATAAAGCGATCGCCATCTTGCTCCACCGGCAATTCAATAGTATCTGGGGCAACTTGGGCGATGGGTTTAAGTTCGGCTAACCGCACCTTTGGCATCAGCGAAAATAGCAAATAAGCATTAGTCAGCCCCACCGATTGCACGCGGGTAAACAGCTTGCCGAACTCTTCAACAGCATCTTCAGGACGCTGAATATGAGCCAAAGCACCGCCACCGGCATCCGCAATTTTTTCCAAAATATCCTGATTCCAGTTATCCCCAAATCCCAGAGAATTCAAGGTCATGTTATACTCAGCAGCCAGCTTGGCCAACTTCAAACAGCGGTTGTTGTCGCCGTGTTCATTTTCGCCATCAGTCAATAGAAAGGCCTGAGAGATAGTCTCTTTTTTGCCTTTGCCCAACTCTTCAATACCTAGCTTAATGCCCTCATCAATTGCCGTCCCACCAGCGGGACGCAATTTCTCAATTTGCCGTTTAATACTAGCGGGGTCTTCCACAATTTGGTTAGGGACAAGGACTTTAGCTTTGTGGTCAAAAGCAACCGCACAAAAGCGATCCCCAGGCTTCAATCTGTCGAGGAGGCGTCCGGCGGCCTGTTTGACGGTTTCCAAAGGACGTCCGTTCATGGAACCGCTGTGGTCGAGAATCAGGCAGAGATTTAAGGGTACGTTGGAGTCGAAGTTCGAGGTGGTCGCAGACACCGAAATGGCTAGCTGGCGCTGGCTTGAGGGCGCATCCGCGTCCAGGTTGGTGTCGTTTAAAGCAGGGAGCAAACTAACTTTCATGCGGGATACCTAAAGATTGCGTTACTATTTCTTTAAGAATAACTCCATCAGTTCAGGCGACATTTCGATGAAAACACCCTTTAAAGCAATGCAATCGCAATACTACGGCGATGCCTCCTACCGGACGCCCCCCCCTGATTTACAATCGCTGTTGCTGAAGGAGCGGATTATCTACCTGGGCTTACCCTTGGTATCGTCCGACGATTTCAAACGTCAAATGGGGGTAGATGTCACTAAACTGATTATTGCTCAGTTACTCTACTTACAATTCAATGATTCGGAAAAACCGATCTTTTTTTACATCAACTCGACAGGAACTTCCTGGTACACAGGGGATGCCATTGGGCAAGAAACGGAAGCTTTCGCTATCTGTGACACGATGAACTACGTGAAACCTCCTGTTCATACCATCTGCCTTGGTCAAGCGATGGGAACTGCGGCGATGATTTTGTCTGCGGGAGCTAAAGGCTCGCGGGCTAGTTTGCCCCATGCTACCATCGTCTTGAATCAACCGCGGACGGGGATGGGACGATCGCAGGCAACAGACATCCAGATTCGGGCCAAGGAAGTCCTGGCAAACAAAGCAACGGCAATGGGTATCCTGTCGAAGAATACGGGTCAGCCAGTGGAAAAAATTGCCAAAGATACCGATCGAATGTGCTACATGACCCCGGAACAAGCCAAAGAATACGGACTAATCGATCGCGTGCTAGAAAGCACCAAGGATTTGCCCGTAGCATTGCCGGCGCTAGTTTAACCCTTTCCTGCTAGGGGAAGGCTTTTTGAGTCTGATTATTTTTTTAGAAGCTTGGATGGTGGTAGCTATGCCTGTTGATGAAATCCTGCGCGTTCCTTACAACATTCCTGGCAGCTCCAACTGGCAGTGGATCAATATATACACTCGCTTGAGCCAGGAACGGATCATTTTTGTGAACCAGACGATAACTACAGGTCTGGCAAATACTGTGATTTCAGCAATGCTTTACCTGGACTCGATCGAGTCGAAGAAGCCCATATATCTATACATCAACTCCTACGGCGACCCAATCGCGGGGGGAACAGTAAATCAAATGGCTGGGATGATGTCGGTGGCGGCAGGTTTGGCGATTTACGATACCATGCAGCATATCAAGTCGGAAATCCAAACAATTTGTTTGGGTCAAGCCATCGGTCTGTCGGCCCTGTTACTGTCCTCCGGGAGCAAAGGGAAGCGAGCTAGTCTCCCCCATGCGATGATTGCCCTGGAGTATCCCCAAGGGGGGACCCAGGGTCAGGCAACTGATATCACAATCAATGCCACAGAAGTCCTGGCAAAAAAAGATTTAATTCTGGAAATTTTTGCGAAAAATACAGGACAATCTGTGGAAAAACTGGCGAAAGATATGAATCGCACGTTTTACCTGACTCCGCAAGCAGCTAAAGATTACGGGCTGATCGATCGGGTGTTGGAAAGCACCAAAGAAATATCTCAACCAACTGCCACAGTTTTTAGCTAAAGGAGTTGCCATTGAGGAGAAAATCGGTGGGATTAACTCCTGAATGGGAACTGCTAGCTGCTAACTGTTCATTACTGAAAATTTCACCTTTATTCTGTTAGGAGATATACGATGCCTATTGGCGTTCCCAGCGTTCCGTACCGGCTTCCCGGCAGTAGCTACGAACAGTGGATCAATATTTACGAAAGGCTGTTTCGGGAGCGGATTATTTTCCTGTCAGAAGAAGTAGATGATGGCATTGCTAATGCGATCGTGGCTTATCTGCTGTACCTGGATTCGGAGGATCAGAGCAAACCTATTTACCTGTACATTAACTCTCCCGGCGGCTCGGTGACGGCGGGCATGGCAATCTACGATACCATGCAGCACATTAAATCTGAGGTAGTGACGATTTGTGTGGGTCTAGCGGCCTCGATGGGTTCTTTTTTACTAGCAGCAGGTACCAAGGGGAAACGAGTCGCTTTGCCAAACTCGCGGATTATGATTCACCAGCCTTCTGGGGGCACGCGGGGACAAGCGACGGATATCGAGATTGAGGCCAAAGAGATCGTCCGCATTCGCCATCAGTTGAATCAGATTTATGCAGCTCGGACTGGTCAGACTTTAGCCAAAATCGAAAAAGACATGGATCGGGACTATTTTATGTCTGCTCAGGAAGCCAAGGAATATGGTTTGATCGATCATGTGATTGAAGAACGTCCTTAAGTAAAGTTTTCCCTTCAGTAGTGCAGGCAATGCTGAAGGGAAAACCTCGACCCGCAGTAAATTTTGGCAGAGTCTTTACTTTAAGGATTCTGCCATATTTAATGGTATTATTAGCGATGATTTATAGTAAATGGATATTGCAGATTATTACCGACAGTTAGGACTCAGATCTGGTGCGAGTGTGTCGCAAGTTAAGGCGGCTTATAGACAACTAGCCAGACAGTATCACCCCGATGTAAATCCGGGCAACGAACAGGCGAAGAATAGGTTTATTGCGATTACTGAGGCTTATAAGTTTCTGGTGAATATTGCTCCCCCCGATGGGGAGTCGAAAGTTGCGAATGATACTAAGCAGACGGGGACGACATCGGCATCCCAGATGCCAAAAACTCAACCACAGAAAGTGAAAGTGACTCGGAAAGCGTCGCCAATTGAAAATACCCAGGATTTGTCGGCAGCGGAAGAAAAGTTAAAGCAGGATGCTTATTTGCAGTTGCAGGAGTTGCTGAAGTATCAGAGGTTCCCACGGGCGATCGCCCTGGTGGAAGGTTTGGCACAGCGGATTCCCGATGATGTGGAAGTGCGTCAATGGCAGGCGATCGCCTATCAGCGTTGGGGAAGGCATTTAATTGGGGAAAAGCAGGTTGATAAGGCGAGAATTTATTTAAAAAAGGCTGTGAAAACTGACCCTCACAATCGGGCTTTGTGGGCAGAAGTTGAGCGAGATTTTCGCAAGTTAGAACAGATTTATTGAAGTTGGAAATTTAGTTGGGTTCTGTGCAGGTAATCAAAGGCTTATAGTTTTGAGTTTTTCGAGAATAACTTGAGTATTTTTAGGTCTTTTTTCCGGCAGGGGTTCCATTAATTGGTCTATAAAATATGCTAGTAAACCGTTTAGTTGCACCCCATGATTTCTCCAATTAATTTTACCAGTTGTCTCATCTGTCGGAAAGTCGATCGGCGGTGTACCTGTTAGTAAATGTACAAAAGTACGTCCCAGGGCAAAAAAGTCCGATCGCACTTCAGCTATACCGATAATTTGTTCCGGGGCGGAATATCCAGGGGAACCTATAGGCGTTGTATCAATCCCCGCTTCTCCCACAGCCCCAAAATCAATTAGTATCAATTTGCCATCGGGTTGCAACATCAGGTTTGATGGCTTAATATCTCGATGTATTATATTATATTGGTGAATTTTGTGTAAAATATGCGTCAGTTGGGTGAGCCAATCAATGGCTAGTTTGGGAGATATATGCTGGTTTTTATTTAAGAATTGTGCTAAAGTTTCTCCCTCAATTTTTTCCATCACTAAACAGGACAATTTTTGAGATTTTTGGGGAATTTGAATACTGAAATATCCGTCAGGTTCAACTTGCGGAATTCCGGTATTTCCCGCTAGCCAAATTAAGGTGCGTGCTTCCTGCTTGAATAATCGGATTAAAGGGGGATGATGAGTATATTTCAATACTTTTAAAACTTTGACAGTACCCCATTGGTTTTCCTCGGTTCCCCAATCTGCGACTGCAAAAATTTCTGTAGGGAGTGCTGGATTGGTCGATCGCACGGGGTGGATGATACGATAGCGATCGGCAATCAATAAAGCCGTCCCGCAACTGTGACAATTTTGAGCTCGATCGCAATTCTCACGGGTTTTGCACTGGGGATTGATGCAGTAACTCATTTGAAGAAGTTATTGGTGATTGGTGATTGGTGATTGGTTATTTGTAGCTATGAATATAAAACCCAGCAGTTATGACCTACTGCTGGGTTTCGATTTACCGCCCATTTGTGCACGCTGTTACCTTTAAGTCAAGTGTTTGAAATTAGTATTATCGTGCCTCTTCCAATTGGGCTACCCCCCTAGGTTTGGTAGAGGGAGCTGGAGTCGAACCAGCAACAACGATAGGGTTTGCCTTGACAGTCGTTTTAGCGATCGGCGATGAATGCTGAGTTTAGAGTAATAACTTGCTATTGAATGTGTACCTCATGCTGCCTCTACCAATTGGGCTACCTCTCTTTAATGAGTAGAGAGGACAGGAATCGAACCTGCACTGTCGCATTTGTACGGTTTAAGTTGAAGTTTTAGTTTGAACTTGTACTCTATTTATATCCTAAACTATAACTCTCAAAAAAGCAAGCTATTAACGGAAAATAAATTGCAAAATTCGCTCTCCCACTCTCTGTTCCTGAACCTCAAAATTGTTAGCTTCCTCGCGGGCGAACTTAACAGCTTGCTGCAAAGTTTCTATTCTTTGGAGCAACTCATTGACTCGGCGCGCTGGTAAGGCACCGGAAAATTTTACTGTTCGCCAATAGCCAATCGTAATATCTTCGTAATAAACCTCTACTTGAGCCGGATGGTGTTCGGTAGCTTCGGCTTTAACATGATTGCGCGGAGTCTTAAAAGTCTTGAGAGTTTGCACTGGTTCTGTGGCCCAGCAGTCGGCGGAAGGGTCGAAATTCCAAGTCTCGGAAGCGTCCAATACGGGCAGTTTTTTGATAAATGCTTGCAAGTCTGTCAACTGCTTTTCAACGAATAGTAAATAGCTGACGGGAACTTGGCTCAAAAGCACGTTTCCGTCTATGGTTATGTCAGCGCGAGCTTGGCAATTTGTCCAATCTTTGGTTGCTGTGATATCGAAGAGTTTGGTCAAAACTTCTGTTGTTTTGCGAATAATCTCTTCTGTTTTGACTTCAACTTTTTTGGACTCTGGGGGGAGTTGTTCGCCTTCTTCGTCCTTGGGGCGGTAAGTGCGGGATATTCCAGATAGCAAACCGGGCTTCTGGAGAGCTTTTTGGGCTTCTGCGAGCTCTTGGACGGAGCGGCTTTTGATGCTTTTTTCGATCGCGATAATTTGATTTAAGCGTGCCATTTTGTAATATTCTCACCCCTAACCTACATTTTGTAGTATATCATATTTCACAAAAACGACAAGTTTTTGATTTTTGGGTAGCACCCGTGCTGGCTTAACAATGTAGTCTTCTAGCCAAAGTGTAGTAAATTTAACTGTTTTTGACTGCTCGGACTATTCCTAAAGATAGATGGCAAAATACCTCTTGCGACCAATGGCAACATAACTAAACATTTCTTAACATATAGAAAACAAAGGGAATGGTAGGAGAGGTTAATCATCCTTCAGCCCTTGGGTGCTAGGTTTAACCGGATTTTTCTGGGTAAGACACTCTCCAGCCAACAGGTGAGTGTCTGAAAAGTTGAGATTGTCAAAAACAAGAGCTAAATCAATGAATCAGCAGCAAAACTCAGCAGTTTCAGAATTTTTGCCAATGCTTCAAAAAGGTATTTGGCTGTTTGGTATTATCTCTTGGATATTCGGGCTGACGGATAGAAGTATTGCACTATTAGCAGATGGATATCTATCGGCTATCGATATTGTCCAGCTATTTACAGCTTCATTCTTCTTTGTGAGTTGGTTGCTTTTAAGTCCATTTCTCAGTGTGAACGCACCCAGAGTATTGAAAGTAAAAAACAGCACACAGAATATAGAAATAGCTCAATAGTTTTTAAGTGGGAATGTCTGTTTTGCCATCGCTAGTTTGTTCCTGGGATGCAAAACGAGTGGGCCAAATGCGATCGCAAAAAAACAAAGTGCCGGCAGTGACGCATAGGGGAATAGCCAACAGGTTCAACAGCGGAATACTTACTAAACCAAAACAAACTAAACCAAAACTGCCACTAGCGGGCAAACTTCCGCGAAGGATATCTAATTTTTCTTTAAAAGGTCGTCTTCGCCTTTCTAGAGGTGCATCTAAAAAGTCTAAACAGACAAGAGTTGCTCCCAAAGCTACTCCTCCTAAACTGCCTAAAATAGAGCCGACACCAGGGATAAAATTCAGAACTAGGAGTGGTATGCCGAAGCTCAACAAAATTTGTAATTTTCTGAATTCAAAGGCGATCGCTCTTTTGATATCCTGAAAAATGCTAGTCAAACTCATGGGTGCTTCTGCGGGCAATTGACCGTTACGCAGGAGTTCCAGTTGTTGAGATAATTCGCCGTACCAAGGGGAACCCAAAATCACGCCAAATTGTACTAATAAAAATCCAATGATTAGCAAAAGTCCGGTTACTAGGAGTATGCGTAACAACCAGCCAAAAGCGATGGTTAAGACGGCGAGAAAACTGAGCCACTGGGGCAAGTTAGCAATTAATGTATGAAAGTGGAGGGACAAATTGGCAACTAAAAGGTCTATTCCTGACAAACTGGGAAATAGTAATCCCAAATAAAGACTGATGCCAATTAAAAAATTTAGCACTACTGGAATTAATACATAACCCCAGAGCTTGGGTGTTTGCCAAAGCAGTGTGAAAGCTCGCAGAGGATAGGTGAAACCAGCCAGAAGTCCGATGGGCGCGCTGATGGCGCTGTGGGCGGGATTAGAATTGAGCTGCTGAGACATATAGAAGAAGGAATAAGGAAGAAGGAAGTTGGCTTGATTTATCTAGGAGCGTCACTTTCTATTATTATTACGTATGAGGATTTATTGTAGGTAGCCCCAAAAGTGAAGCTTTTTATTTACCATACCCCGGAACTTACCCCAACGGACAAAATGCCAGCCTGTGCGATCGCCGTTGACGTGCTGCGGGCGACTACGACAATGGCAACTGCGCTCAACAATGGGGCGGAAGCTGTGCAAGTTTTCAGCGATTTAGAACAACTGATGGGGGAGAGCGAAAAATGGCCGGCAGACAAGCGCATTCGGGCAGGAGAGCGTGGCGGTGCGAAAGTTGACGGATTTGATATGGGGAATTCTCCCCTCGACTGCACCCCAGAAAATGTGACGGGGAAGCGAATTTTCATTAGTACAACTAATGGTACTCGCGCTCTCCAAAGGGTGCAAACTGCGCCGATAGTTTTAACAGCGGCTTTGATTAATCGGCAAGCTGTGGTGGAGTTTTTGTTAGATAAACAGCCGGAAACTATTGGGATAGTTGGTTCGGGTTGGGAAGGAAGTTATTCCTTGGAAGATAGTGTTTGTGCGGGGGCGATCGCCCACAGCCTCTTGACAAAAACTGGTATTCCTGCTACTGATTTTGCTGGTAACGATGAAGTATTTGCAGCAATGGCGTTGTATCTCCAGTGGGAAAATCAATTGCATCAATTGCTAAAATCTGCTAGTCATGGTCAAAGACTGCTTCGTTTAGGAGTGATTGAAGATTTGAAATATTGCTCCCAAATCGATATTTTAGATGTGCTGCCAATGCAGCGAGAACCGGGAGTTTTGGTGAAGTCGGATGGGAAGATTTCCTAAATAAATAAGACCGAAATCCAGACTAATTTCCTGACGGCAAATCATCAGAAAAGCGCTGAATTAGACATTGGGCAATCCGTCGCGCTGCACCGGGTTTTCCCATGCGGCGCTTGCCATTTTCATCAATTAGCTGTAATCGGTCAGGATGGTTGAACAAAAACTGGATGTTGCTGGCAACTTCACGGGGATGGTTAACTAAAATTAGGGAGAGTCCTAGGAGGCGACTTTGCGCTTCTGCAAAAGCTGGTGTAAATTGAGGACCGGTGCCGTCGATGGCGATCGCCGGTTTTCCTAAACCTACAAATTGTTCTGTAGCGGTGCCGGCCATCGCCACGGCTACATCGGCTTCATACAAATAATCGTTAAAATTGTGCTGACTCAAAATCATGGTTGCTTGTTTCTGCACAAAGGTCAAAGGGAATAGGAAATTGGGAGATTCCTGGTTGATTTCTTGGCTAGGAGATACAGCCGGTCGTAAAATACTTCCTTCTCGCTGTTGGGTTCTAGTTTCGCCGTCTAGATTCCAGCCGAATAATTCTACTATGGAGCGCAGGGCTTCTAAATTTAATTCTGGGGAAATGGCGCCTAAAAATAGCAGTTTGCGATCGCCAAAAGTAGATAAAATACCCGTTACAGCCTCTAAAATTAGCTGCCAATTAGCGTAAGCTTCCGGCGCTCTAGAACCGGGTAGTAAAGCGATGGCGAGCGATCGAGACCTTTGGCGAAACTCCGCGCCACCTGCGTAAAATCCGCGGGCTGAGTTTTCCGGTGTCAAGGCATCCATCATGGGATTTCCGAGATTGTAAGCGGGAATGCCTAATTTTTCCAAGGTCTCGGCCGTCAGGGCATCCCTAGGAAAAACGGCCCGACAGCGCCTTCTAGTCATCAGCCAGCGCTCCCAAGGCAAATAAACCGAGCCCGACCAAGCTTCCCAACTAAGACGTCGGGACGGGCCATTCACAGGCCCGTTTTCGTCTCGTAGATAATACTCAGACTTGGCGGTACCGACAAAGGCATAGGGGGCACCACTGAGCCAAGCAAACAGCAGTGGTACGATATCGCCGACTGCTAAAATAACGGCGTGCTGATTTCCCGACTGTTTGTGCGATCGCACCCAAGCACGGATGGCTTTAAATTGAGCGATGGTAAGTTGCAGCAAGCCGCCTTTGATGTCGCGCAAAAACTCCCTTCCGTCCATGTAGATAAAGCCGCCAGAAGGCATCCGCTGCACCGGGCCGATGACGCGGGCGTTGTCCAGTTTCGCGAAAGCTTGCCCTTCGCCTACCAGTGGAAATACGGATATTTCTGGCGGATGTGGCTGCTGTTGCAGTTCCTGTAAGATGCGAAGGGCGATCGCGTCTTCTCCGTGACCGTTACTAAGGCAAAGTAATTTCAATCCCAAAACTCTCAAAAATTATATTATACTAATAAATGTCAACTAATAACTGTTAACTAATAACTGTCTCTACACCCTCAATATATTGCTTTAAAAGACTCCGAATTTGTTTAAGTCCAAATTTCTTAGCCAGTTGGCGCACGCGATTAACCAGCGATATTAACTTCGGCTCTAAACTTTCGAGCTTAACCGCCTCATCAAAAATTCCTTCGATGTCACCCATAGCTGCTAATTTTAACATTCTCGCGACAGACTCAGCAACGGGAGGTAATAAAGTAGAGTAAGTTGGCAACTCAGATTTGGGTGATACACTTGCGGTTTTTCGCTGTTTGCTTTCCACAAAGTCCTCATAAATCCATTCTAGTCCCAAATGTAACCCCAACTGTTCTAAAAAGTGATGTGCTTCGATGGGCTTGGGCATAAAATAATCGCAGCCAGCTAGTAGACTTTCTTGTTGCGTCTTCTCAAAAGCACTAGCTGACAGGGCAATTAAGACTACATCTTTTAATTCAGGTAACTGACGCACTCGTCGCGCAGTTTCCAAGCCGTCCATGACAGGCATCAGCAAATCCATTAAAATGACATTTGGTTTAAATTCCACTGCTTTGCGGAGGCATTCTTGACCGTTTTCTGCTTCAGCAATTTCAAACCCCAAACGGGAAAGCAGCTTGGATAACATAGATCGATTTAATTGATTGTCATCCACGATTAGCACTTTCCGCTTGTCGCCCACAAAGCCCACCAGCCAACGTTGTTCCTGCAAACTCGCCACTTCTAAGTAGCGTTTTGGTGCGGTCAATTCTAAGTCTATCCAAAAAATGCTGCCTTGACCTAAAGTGCTTTTGACTTGAATTTCGCTACCCATTAGTTTGGCTAATTTTCTGCTAATTGAAAGTCCCAGACCTGTACCTTCAACAAATCTATCAGCACCTACTTGATGGAATGGCAAAAATATTTCTTCTAACTTACTTGAGTCTATTCCCGTGCCAGTATCTTCGATTTGAAAACGAATTTGGAGAGCGTGTTTATCGGCAATTATTTTTTTGCAGAAGCGCAGATAATTCTGTTTCAGTTCCGAACTCAAAGTCGAGAGTTCCGTATTTTCTGCTTGTCCTCGCCTCCAGGCTTCTGTGCCGACATACCCGACTTTGAAAGTGACTCTACCACTGTTAGTAAATTTCACGGCATTTCCCAGCAAGTTTATGAGAATTTGACGCAATCTTTTTTCATCAAAATAGACTGATTGAGGCAGGGGAGATACTTGTTCGTAACTAAAATCAATATCTTTTTGGGAGGCTCGCATTTGAAACAGGTCGGAAATGTTTTTAAGAAAGTTAGTAAGATTTAACTCTGTGGGGTAGAGTTCCATTTTCTTCGCTTCGATTTTGGAAAGGTCTAAAACATCTTCGATCAGCATTAGTAGATGTTTGCCACACTGCTGAATGTTGTTGAGGCTTTCTTGATGATCTCGGCTTAAAGTTTTATCTGTTTTGAGGATTTGAGCGTAACCTAAAACGCCGTTTAAGGGTGTGCGGAGTTCATGGCTCATGTTGGCGAGAAATTCGCTTTTGGCGCGATTGGCTGTTTCTGCGACTAATGCGGCTTTTTGGAGGGCGGCTTCTGCTTGTTTGCGATCGGCTATTTCGGTTTGTGCTTGTTGAAATAGTGTGGATTGCTGAATGGCGATGGCTAATTGCACGCACAATTGTCTGAGGGATTCTATGTCTGAGGATTCCCAAGAACGTGGTCCGTTGCAATCGTAGGCGATCAGCAGTCCCCAGAGTGGATTTTCGGTGGTAGTTGGAGGGTAGGAAATATTTTGTCCTGCTTTTAAAATGGGGACTATTAATTTAGCTGTGACTTGAAATTGATTTAGAAAATTGATGTAGGGTTCGCTCAAATTTTCTTGATGGATGTTTTCTATAGCTCGCACCCAACCTTGTTGGTAAAGCTCAACAAAATTTTCTGCAAAGCAGGGGTATGGAATGTTTAGATCCCTTAGTGGCGTGCGGTTTTGGGCAAGGGACTCGACCACTACCAGACCGCTCCAGTCTGGATTGAAGCGGTAAATAACTGTGCGGTCTGTTTGTAATAATTGTCGCACTTGTTCGACGGCTGTGGTGAGTATTTCTTCTAAATTTAGGGAGGAACGAATGCGATCGAGCATCGCGACTACCAGCCGTTCTCGTCTTAATTGTTGTACCAATGCCTTTTCGGCTTGTTTGCGTTCGGTGATGTCGGTAATTACTCCTACTAACCCGATTAAATTTCCTGTTTCATCTTTAATACTATCGGCTCGAAATAGAGTTGGTACCAGCTCGTTGTTGTTAGTTTTGATTTTGATTTCGCCTTTCCAAGGTTTGCCTTGGCGCAGGATTTTAAATATTTTTAATAATACTTGAGTTTTCGGGTAAATAACTATTGCTCCACCGGCTTTATTTAGTTCTGCTACTGTGTAACCGTACCGCTGAATAAAGGCTTGGTTGTGATAGATCGATCGCCCTTTGAGGTCAGCAATGACGATCGCATCGCTGGTACTTTCGACGGCTTGAGTAACGCGGAGTAGGTCTAATTCTGCTTGTTTGCGATCGCTAATATCAGTAATAGTACCCACATAGCCTTTAATTTCGCCACCATCTCCGATTTCCGCTACTGCTTGACCGATAACCCAACTGACAGCACCGTCTGGACGCAAAAAGCGATATTCTGATTTAAAAGGAACTCGATCGATTACAGCCTGATACCATTCAGTGTTCACTCGCTCCACGTCATCTGGATGTATGGCATTCAACCAGCCTGTGTCTGCTGCTAATTCCGCGTCCACACCCGTGATTTCACTCCATCGTTGATTCACATAAAGGAAATTTCCCAAAGTGTCCGTATGAAATATACAAACTGGCGATGCTTCTGCTAAAGTTTGGTAGCGGAGCTGGCTGGCTCGCAGGGCTGATTCGGCTTGTTTTCTGTTAGTAATATCGCGAACTATGGAAATTATCTCGCCACCTGCCAACATGGTCAGTGATACTTCTTGAGGGAAAGTAGTACCGTCTAGGCGCTGGCCAGTAGCTTCTATATGGCAATATCCTTTTTCTTGAATTGCGGGCATTATTTGGGTGTCAAACTGTTGATATTCCGAGGATGTATAGAGCATCTTCCAGTTTTTTCCCAACAAGTCAGATTGTCGAGAAAATCCATACATTTTCAGATAAGCGTGATTTGAATAAATATATTCTTCATGAGAATTGAGGATGGCGATACCGTCATAAGCAGCGGCTATTGCTACTGCTTGCCGCTGGAGTGTGGACTCTACTTGTTTGCGTGAGGTGATGTCGCGACCAACTGCATAAATTAAACCTTCTTGGCTAAATGGTGAGGCAGTCCAGAGCAACCATTTGTAAGAACCATCTTTGCAGAGATAGCGATTTTCAAAGTAAAAAGTGGGAATACCAGCCATTAATTTTTTGACTTCAGCGGCACTGGATTCTCGATCGTCTGGATGAACAAAATCCAGGACTGGCTGGGCGAGAAGTTCAGCAATACTGTAGCCTAGGGCTGTTGACCAGGCTGGGTTTAAGCGTTTGAAATAACCGTCAAAATCCAGAATACAAAGCAAGTCTAAGGAGATGGTAAAGAAGCGATCGCGCTCTGCTTGGGCCTGTTTCAATTCAGTAATATCAATCACTAAACCGTCCCAGATCATCTCTGATTTCCTCTCGGATTTTGAATGATTATTCAGTATTTCCGGTCTCGAACATCCTTGGAGCCACTTAACTTTCCCTGATGGCAAAATGTGCCGCCACTGTTGCTGCCATGGCTGCATAGTGGCAGCGGAAATGGCAATGGATTCTTCTACCTTTGAGATGTCTTCTGCATGAATTCTGGTGAAAATTAATTCGGCATTTTCCTGTATTACTTCTGGCTCTAGTTCATAGAGTTCGCGACAACCACAAGATACATAAGGAAAAGATTTTTTCCCCTGGGATGAGAGTTTAAATTGATAAATGGCTCCGGGTAGGTTGGCAACAAGTCTTTGAAATCTAGCTTCGCTTTTTTCTAGGGCTATTTGTTGAAGTCTGTGTTCAGTGATATCTCGAATTGTACCTACTAATATTTTACTGCCATCTGTTTTTTTGAAGACTGTTTTTTTTGTAGAAACAATGTGTTTCTTTCCAGTGACATCGGTAAAATTTTCTTCGGTTTCGTTAGGAATGTCAGTATGCAATACTTCTTCATCTTTTTTCCAAAAAAACTCAGCTTCAGCTTGGGGGAAAAAGTCATAATCGGATTTACCGATAAGTTCTTGTCGTGGTTTGCCAATCAACTCACAAAAAGCATCGTTTAAAATCATCCAGCGATGTTGCTCGTCTTTGACAAAAATTGGATCGGGAATGACATTGATAGTGTGGTTTAAAAATTGCTCGGATGCTTTTAGTTGGGATTCGTATCGGTAGCGATCGCTCACGTCCAAGACTACTTTAATCATCCGATCGATCGACCCATCCCGACGACGAATACAGCGGAGAGAAACTCGCGTGTAAACTATTTCCCCGTCTTTTCGTACCCACCTTTTATCGGAGATATACCCGTCTATCGTACCTGCTAAAACTTGAGATAATTGTTCAATGTTATTGCTATAGTCATCTGGATGAGTCAAGTCCAACCAGTTTTTTTCTATGAGTTCGTCACGCTCATAGCCTAGCAAATTGCACAAAGCATCGTTAGTTTCGATCCAGTTAAAGTTTTCAGAAATGGCTGGTTGAATAATTGGAGCAACGATGGCAATTCCAATCAGAGAATTTTCAACTACAGAACGATATTTTTCTTCGCTTTTTCGCAAAGCATCTTGACTGTTTTGGCGCTCGATGGCGTAGCGGAGCGATCGCATTAAAAGTTCGCCATCTATTTTTCTTTTTACTAAATAATCCTGTACGCCCACGGAGATTAACCGCAGTGCAAGTTCCTGGTCATTTTGACCTGTCAGCACCACAATTGGCACACTGACACCATGCTGTTGTATGCTAGTTACTGTCTCAATGCCCCGACTGTCTGGCAGTGAAAGGTCTAATAAAATTATGTCAAATTTTTCTTGATTCAAATGGAGTATTGCTTCACTGAGGCGCTCTACTTTTGTGAGCGATATCTGCTGTGCATCGCTATCGCTCATTCCTGACAGCAAATCTTCAATCAATTCTGCTTCATAAGCATTGTCTTCCACCAACAACACTTTAAAGCAGGTAGGAGGTAAAGATAAGTCAAAAACTGCTTTCATAATAGTTAGTTATTAATCTAAAGATTATTGGTAAACCTAACTTGGATTGCACCTTTGTTGAGGAAGGTATTTACTAAATTGTAGCTACACATACATTACTATTAGAATGGCAGTGCAATGTCAGGCTATAAAAAATCTTGAAGCCAGACAATTATATCATAAACTAACCGTGATGTCAACGCACTTTTTTTTCCTAACTTGTTACTTTAGTAACTGACCAAAAAGTTGTTTTTTTATTTAATCCAAATAATAAAAATCACAAATTAACACTATTTTCATTGAGAGTAAAGTAAAAAGTTGAACCTTGACCTGGTTCCGAATTTACCCAAATACGTCCCCCATGAAGTTCCACAATTTTTTGACAAATTGCCAAGCCAATACCTGTACCAGAATATTCTTTTTGAGTGTGCAATCGCTGGAAAATTTGAAATATGCGTTCTTGATGCTGCCGTGCAATCCCAATGCCATTATCTGCCACAGAAAATAGCCAATGATCGTGCTGTTTGCAAACACTGATGGAAATAGCAGGCGGTTCATTTTTGCGATATTTAATGGCATTGCCGACTAAATTTTGGAATAATTGCACGAGTTGGGAAATCTCGCCATTAACTACGGGTAATTCACCATAGGAAACTACAGCTTGGGTATCACGAATCACCCCTTGTAAATTAGCGAGAGCTTGCTCTAATACCTGATTGCAATTAGTAGGTTTAAAAGGCTTCTGACTGCGACCGACTCGCGAGTATTCCAGCAAATCATCAATTAAAGCTTGCATTCTCGTGCAGCCTTGAACAATATTCCCAATAAACTTATTAGCTTGACTATCTAGTTGTTCTTGGTAGCGTTTTTCTAAAAGCTGAGCGTAACTAGCTATAGTAGCCAAAGGCGCTTGCAAATCATGAGAGGCCACATAAGCAAATTGTTCTAGTTCGGCATTAGAACGAGCCAATTCTTGATTGGATTTCAAGAGAGCAGATTCGACGCGCTGGCGATTCCCTATCTCTTTTTGGAGCAACAAATTTTGTTCTTGCAGGGTTTTTTCAACAGCACAGCGAGTGCTGATTTCTTGTTGCAAAATTTGATTTTTTTCGTGGAGAACTTCTTCGACGGCTAAGCGGCTGCTGATTTCTTCTTGAAGAAGTACGTTTTGTTCTTTTAGCTGTTTTTGCAAATTCCGCAGGGTGAGATGACTTTCGATGCGTACCAACACTTCTTCAAACTGAAATGGCTTGCTGATGTAGTCTACGCCCCCTACGGCAAAGGCATTTACTTTGTCAAATACTTCATCTTTGGCGCTGATAAAAATTACCGGAATATCGCGAGTTATAGCATCATTTTTGAGATGTTGACATACTTCGTAGCCATTCATTTCCGGCATCATGATATCGAGCAAAATCAAATCCGGCGGATTAGAATTGCAGGCTCTCAGAGCCATTTGCCCGTTAATGACGCAGCGCGGCACATAACCCCGCTGACTTAACATTGTAGACAAAAGACGCAGATTTTCTGGCGTGTCATCTACTACTAAAATGTTGCCTAGTGAGGTTTTTTGTTCGTTATTATTCATGAGATTTTTTTGTTTCAGATTTAACTAAAGATAGTTGTGGATATTTAATTTTAAATTAACTGATGGGAAATTTTGTTAGCTTTTCATTATAATAGACTACCTTCCCCTATTTGACGCTTTTTTTCTAACATTGCTTCTAATTTTTGAAATATCTCTATATCTTTAGGTCTGATTTCTAAGGCGATGGAGTACAATACTGTGGCTGCGTCAAGCCGATGGCTCTCGGCAAAATTTTGCGCTACTTCACAGTAAAATTCCAGAGGATATAGTGGCTGCTTTCCATGATGATAGTAGCTAGTTACTATGTCTGAATTTACCGGAGTTCTTTTTGTTAAAGCTTCGCCTAACTTTGTGTAAAGATTAGGGAGATTTTGGTCTAGTTGCAGCGCACCCAGGTAGGCGAAAACAGCATCGTTCCAGTTGTGGATTTCCCTCAAAGCATCACCTAAATTGTAATGAGACCAAGAAATATTTGGATTGAGTTGAATGGCGCGCTGGTAAGCGGTAGCTGCTGCTTTCCACTGTTGGGTTTTTAACAGGAGTTCTCCTAAATTATGGTAAGTCCAAGAGAATTCTGGATTGAGGGCGATCGCCCGCTGATAGGCAACTATTGCGTCGGGAAAATTTTCCATTTTAACTAAAGTCAAAGCTAAGTTATATTGAGACCAGAATAATTCTGAATTAAGAGCGAGGGCTGCTGTGTATGCAGCCACGGCTTCCGACCATTTTTCTAGTTTAAAAAGAGCATCTCCCCATTTGTGAAATGCTATAAAAGAGTTGTGATATAATTCAGTAGCGCGCTGATAAGCGGTTGCGGATTCTGACCATTTTTCTAATTTGTCGCAGGCTTCACCGATGCTGTAGTAACCCGATGAACAATCGGGGTCAATTTCAACACTGGTGCGGTAGGCAATGACAGCTTCTTGCCATTTTTCTAATTTGAAAAGAACGTTGCCTAAGTTATAATAATACGAAAAAGAGTTGGGATTCAAATCAATACTTTCCCGGTAGGCTGTGACCGCTTCATGCAACAGTCCCTTTGCTTGCAAAGCATTTCCTAATTTATAATAAATCTCGGAAATTTCTGGTAATATTTTGATAGCTTGGCGGTAGTTAGCAATAGCTTCATCCCACTGTTGTAGCTGGGTAGCAGCGTCTGCTAATTTATAATAAGCTTCGCAACAACTGGGGTTTAAAATAAGAGTACGTTGGTAACAAATTATTGCTAATTCTGGCTTGTTTTGTGCGGATAAAGTATTGCCTAAATCGAGGTATTCTTCTGGTATTTCTACAGGTGTCAGCATGAGTGCTTGATACCAACAATGGGCGGCTTCCTCAGCTTTGCCAACTTGGGTAAATACGCGGCTTAAATTACGGTAAAATCCTGCAAAGTCTGGTTGTAGGGAGATGGCTGTTTGGTAACAGGCGATCGCCTCTTGCCATTGCTCCAAGGTAGCACAGAGAGTGCCGAGGTTGGCAAAAGCTTCGGCAAAATCGGGTTTGAGGGCGATCGCAACTTTGTACCAATACCTTGCGTCTTCTAGTTTACCCTGAGCTTGCAGCGCCTTCCCTAGGGTTTTGCAAGTCTCGGCGGAATTGGGATCGGATGCCAAAATTTGTTGACAAAGTGCGATCGCTTCGTCTAATTTCCCTAAAGCCAAATATATTTCTGCTTGTTGTTGAAAATCGAGGGCTACTATTTCTGAATTCACTTTTTGCATTCCTGTGGAGTAATAATTACCTGTCAAAGTATATGTTACAACTTACCTAAGTTAAAATTCAACCAAGTACATCTACTGACCGACAAAAGGCGATCGAAGTCTGCAACATTAATATAAACTAAATAATAATACATTAACAGGGAGATAAATAATGTCAAAGGCCAAGGGGACACCGGAAGTAAGCGTAATTATACCTGCATATAATGGCGATCGCTACATCGTGCAAGCTGTAGAAAGCGTCCTGAACCAAACCTATACAAACTGGGAAATTATCGTCATCGACGACGGTTCTCAAGATGAGACCCATCAAGTGTTACAGCCTTATTTTGACAGAATTCGCTACATTTATCAAGAAAACCAAGGAGTAGCGGCCGCCCGCAATAGAGGAATAAAAGAAGCCACAGGTAACTTAATTGCTTTTTTAGATCAAGATGACTTTTTTTTGCCAAATAAGTTAGCAGCACAGGTAGCACTATTTACCGCATCACCTTCCTTGGGGATTGTCCATAGCGGGTGGCACTTAGTTAACGAGCAAGGAGAGATAATTTCCGATATTAAACCTTGGCAATATTTCCCCAAATTAGACCTAGAAACATGGATAGTACAGATGCCCGTACTTCCCAGCGCCATGATGTTTTCACGCAAATGGTTAGAAATTGCAGGGGGATTTAATTCAGAGTTTGATTCCGTAGATGACGCCGATTTAGTCATCCGTTTAGCTGTCTTAGGCTGCGAAGCTGCTTGGCTACCCCAGGTGACAGTCGGTTATCGCCAGCATGACAAAAATGTGTCAATAAAAAAAGCTCTCCAACAAGCAAATCTGTTTATTAAATTAAAACATAATTTCTTCAATAAACCAGATTTGCCACAGCCCATCCGCGATTTAAAAAATCCTGCTTTCTACGAAGCATTGACATGGATGGCATGGCAATTGTACTATAGCGGCTATCCCGTGGCCGCAGTTGAGTATTACCAAAAATCTTTGGCCTATACTCCTTACTCTGCTACAAAAACCGTAATAGATTGGATAAATCGTCTAGCTTCTATTTCTAAAGCTTATGGATTTAGCCTCGATCTGCAATCTCTAAGAAACTTATCAGAATGGAAACAGTTAATGTCTAGCATACTACCAAAAAAAACAGTACGAGTCAGCGTCATTATCCCAGCATATAACTGCGATCGCTACATTGTCAGAGCCGTAGAAAGTGCCATAAACCAAACTTACCAAGACTGGGAAATCATTGTGGTGGATGATGGATCTACCGACAATATTCGCCAAGTGTTAGAGCCTTACTACGATTCAATTCAGTACATATATCAAGCAAATCAAGGAGCAGCAATAGCTCGAAATCGAGCCTGCGAACTAGCCAAAGGCGAATTTTTAGCATTTCTAGATGGAGACGACTTTTTTCTGCCAGAAAAGCTGGAGAAACAAATTGCTTGTTTTGAGGCAGACCCCTCTTTAGATATGGTACAAAATGGCTGGCTAATAGTCGATAAAAATGGCAAAGACCTCTATCCAGTTATGCCTTGGGAAGAATCGCCCAAATTAGATTTAGAAACCATAGTTTTGTACAAATTTGTCCGTCCCAGCGCCATAATGTTGCGGCGAGAATGGTGGGAACGCTTAGGGGGGTTTGACTCTCGCTTTCCGCCAACGGAAGATTTAGATTTTGTCTTACGTTTAGCGTTAAAAGGTTGCAAGTCAGTTTGGCTAAAAGAGATATTAACCTGCTATCGTCAGCACGAGACTAATCTCATGTCCGGTGGATTTAAAGTAATGAAAAATATGGAAATGGTGATGGAGCAATTTTTCGCTAGGCTAGACTTACCTCAGCACATTCGCGAATTGAAACGGGCGGAACGCTACAAGTGCTTAGTATGGATTGCGTGGCGAATGTATCGCGATGGATATTTAGCAGAGATGGTTGAGTGTTTGGAAAAATCTCTTCATTACACTCCTTATACTGGTAGTGAAACTGTTTTTAAATGGTTGGAAACTTTTAGGGTTTCTGCCCAAAGTAATGGCGATGCCTTTGATTCCTATGCCTTAACTAATTTAAAAGAATGGCAAGATATCGTAGTGCTGGCTGTTAATAATACTTATCAATTTTCCCCGGCATCTAATTCAATTTACGAACCGCAAAAAGCGCGGATACTAATGTATGCAGAAGACCACGGAGTCGGAGGTTTAGCTCAGTTTAATCACTCTCTCATGTGTAAATTGGCGGCGGAAGGCTACCAAGTTGTTAGCGTGCAAAGTAAAACTGACAACCCTTTAATTGCTGAACAAAAACAGCTAGGTATAGAACATATTTGGCTAGAGTTTGACACGATGAAAGAGTTTTTGCGGATTGCTTACAATTTAGGAGATGCTAAAAAGATCTATGCCCTAGCTAAACCAGATTTAATTATATTTAGTGACGGCTGGCCCATCGCCAATTTTGCAGCCAAGCAAGTTGCTATTCAACAAAACCTACCGTACATAGTTACTCTGGGTTATGTCGATGGTACTTATGAAACTTTCAATCGTGGCGATCGAATTCCCTATTTTGATGCAGTCTCCTATCAGTACGAATTAGCCAAGGCCGCAGTAGCAGTTTCACAGGAAAACTTAAACTTGTTCAAAAGCCTTTTTAAAACGCCTCTAGAACGAGGAAAAGTTATCTATTACGGCAGACCTAACATTTATTTTGAACCGCCAAATCTTTCAACTTGCCAACGCCTGCGTCAAGAACAAGGAATTCCTGAAGATGCGATCGTTTGTTTCACGGCGGCGAGATTGACTCCCATTAAAGGATTTCAGTATCAATTACAGGCGATCGCCCAACTCAAACAACTTCCAATTTGGCCACAAATTTACTTTGTTTGGGCCGGTCCTGGGTCTACTACTCACGACAACATGGAGCCTGAATTAAGAGCCACTGCGAGCAAATTGGGAGTAGAGCAACAGGTTAAATTTTTAGGACAGCGCTGGGATATTGCTGATTGGCTCGATGCCAGCGATATCTTTATATTATGTTCTGAAGCAGAGGGAATGCCGCTAGCAATTATGGAAGCAATGGCGAAAGGATTACCCGTAATTGCCACAGCAGTCAGTGGTATTCCCGAAGAATTGGGAGACACGGGAAAGTTGCTCCCAGATCCTAAAATAAATCCTGAAGGAACAGTCAAAGAGTTGGTAGAAACGGTGGAAATCTGGGCCGGAAATCCCGAATTGCGACGAGTTGCAGGACAAGGGTGCAAAGCGAGAGCTGAGCAACTATTTAAAGAAGAGCGGATGCTGGGGGAATATGTAGAAGTAATTGAACAGGCCCTGGCACCGGACGCTCAAAACAACAGTCTTTCTATGAGTCCGAAAGTTCAAAAGCAGATACAGGAAGTGGATAAGCTGCTAAAATATTATCATTTAGTTTGGAAAGCTTGGGATGCTTGCGATCGCGGAAATAGGTCGGAGATGGTTAAGCATTTGCAATCTTCTTGGGAGTGTACGCCATTTTTCACCACAGAAACTATCTTGTATTGGGTGAATGTTTTTGGGATTTTGTCTTCAGAGAAGGGTGCTAAACTTGATACTTGCGCTCTAATTAACTCAGGAGAGTGGCAACAATTGATGGAATCAATACAGGGTTTTGAAGTTGTGTCATCTGTTCTTTAAGGTCATCGGCGATTGAAATCGCTGCTACACCTACAAAGCTGAATCGGCGATTGAAATCGCTACTACACATACAAAGTCCGCCTCCGCGGACTAAAAAAAGAACATAAAAGATTATGCAATTTACATTCAAGTTCCCATCTCTTCATAAACTGCTGCCAATTTGTTTGGCTCTTGTCACTGTTTTGTTAATCGTCTACTTGGGACAGCAAAGAGCGATCGCCCAAATGCGATCGAACGTCACAGTAGATTTCGGACTCCCAGCAGCCACAACATCCATGAGTGGCATCCTCCACGGAATCGACACCACCAAGCCCCCAAATAACTCGATTAAACCATTGCAGCCCAAACTTTGGCGGGCTGGGAGACTGGATATTTACGATCGCGTAATCGCCAGCGGAGCCGAGTTTCAACTATTAGTCAGCGACTTGTGGGGCTACGGCAGCAATCCCAAAGGTTGGCCCCATCAAAACTACCCCGCATGGGAAGCATTCATACGGCAATTAGCTCAACAAAATAAAGGCAAAAAAATTATTTGGGATGTCTGGAATGAACCAGATTTAAGAAATCCGTTTTGGAATGGAAGCAGAGAACAATTTTTTGAAACCTACAAAAGAGCTTACAAGATTCTGCGACAAGAATTAGGGCCATCAGCAATGATTGGCGGACCCAGTATTACTAACTACAATAAAGAATATCTCACTGCTTTTTTGGATTATTGCAAAGCGAACAAACTGGAAGTAAATTTCCTAGCTTGGCACGAACTTAATGACACTATGATTTCATTTGTTGACGACCACGTAATTGATGCTAAGCGCAATTTTCAACAAAGTGCCTCTTACAAAGAACTGAAATTGCAAAAGATTTATGTCAACGAGATTATCGGAGACTTAGCTCAGTATCAACCGGGGGAAATTTTAGGTTATTTCTATAACTTGGAATATGCAAAAGCCGACGGTGCTTGCAGAGCTTGTTGGGATACTAAAGGACCAAATAAAGTTAGCAATTGCTTCAACAATACCTTGAGTGGAATGGTGACTCCCAATACTTTTGAGCCGAGAGCAGCTTGGTGGACTTACAAAGCTTATGCTGACGGAGTTAATTCGCGGGTGCTGAGCAAATCGGATAACGATCGCGTTGTCGCTTTAGCCAGCAAGTCAAATCCTGAAGGTAAAGCACAGGTACTTTTGGGTTATTTCGATCGCAATTATTCCTCAGCCACAACCGTCACCTTAAATCTCAAAAATTTACCACAGCTAGGTATTCAAAGCGGTCAAAAAATCCGTCTCAAATTAGAAAAAATTCCCAACAATCAAGAAGGCGCAGTGCAAAAACTGGTTAGTGTCAAAGAAGAAACTTTATCTGTTGTTAAAAATGATTTGACTTATGCAATTCCTAACTTCAATCTACATGAAGCTTATTTATTAACCGTTAGTAAATGATTGAGGGCGGGTACGATATCCCACCGGACAATAAAATTGATTGTTTGTGAATTGATATCAAATCCGGTAGCATCTGAATGATTCAGATCTCTATTCTCTCCCTCTGTGTCCTCTGTGTTCTCTGCGGTTAAATCATTCCTATGCAAAAGTCAACGATATGATTGTTTGTAGAACGGGCATCTTGCCCGTTATTTTATATAGGCAAGATGTCACTTTGAACATATTTATTGAGCGCGGATGTTAGAGTTTAACTGGCATTGCTCAAAGACTGTTGTACCGATTCCAACCATTCTGTGACTGTTTGATTTTCGCTGCTGGGATCGTAGTAACATCCTAATTCTTCCAGAATCAATGTTTCTAAATCTGGTTCTGCGAGCGACATTTTTAGCAGTTGGTTAAGTTCTGCTAATACAGCTTCAATAGTTTCTGGCGATTCGCTATGGAGGTAATTTTCCACTACTTCGCTAGCACTGCTGGCTTCTAGTGGCCAGTCTTGATGAAAGTAAGAACTGAAAAATTGGGTTAATTCAGGAAATCGATCGTTCATAGGGGATAAGCTGTGAGAATAAAGTATCCGGGAGATAATTTGGTGCTGCGCTGGAGGACAATTTTCAGTCTAGATGTGGAACTTGCTTTGGAAACGCGGCGGGTGAGTGTAATGCCAATTATTCTGTGGGTATCATATTCGATTGTATAACGATTGCTTCGTTTTTTTACCCAGGAGTCGATCGCACTTTTCTTTTCTTCCATTGCTTCCGCAATCGCCGATTCAGCCACGGAACGATAGGTAAAGGAAGACGCGGCAGAAATTCTCTTATCCTTGGCTAGTCGCTGTGCTAGTTCCGCTTCTGTTTTACCAACGTGTTTCTCTAAAGTGTGTCCTCCTGCTGCTTCGTGAAAATCTAATCCGCCCCCCGGTATGTTTGGTGCAAAGGCTACGATGGTTTGTCCAGGTATGCTGGAGATATGCTGTGCAGAAACAGGAGTTATCGCCGACTGAAATAGGACAATTATTGAGGCAATACTGCACAGGATACCTAAAAAGTTTTGCCCGCGAGCGAGTTGATTTTTCATTGTATTTCGTTTAATTTTTATTGTTAGTATAGCCTCCCGCAGTATTTCCGAGCAATAGACATCTTCACACAAGCTGGTCTTGAACAGGCAGGATGCCTGTTCTACAGTAATTATGGCCTAGGTCTATTAGTAATTTTTATTTAAATATATTTATTAAAATTAGGAAAATTTAAATTCTTTTTTTATCAATGAGTTTATAAAGATTAGATAAAGTTTAAAAAGTAATATTTATTTAAACTTATTCCGCGAAATAAATGATAAGTTAGTTGATTATCTTTAAAAAATTGAAAAAATGCAAGTAGTTATCCTAGCAGGTGGCCTTGGCACTCGTCTCAGAGAAGAAACAGAATTTCGCCCCAAACCCTTAGTTGATGTGGGCGGGTATCCGATTCTGTGGCACATCATGAAAATATATGCACACTACGGCTTCCATAACTTTCTGGTGTGCTTGGGCTATCGCGGCAACATGATTAAAGAGTATTTCCTCAATTATGAAGCCATGAACAATGACTTTACTATCTGCTTAGGTCGCAAAAATACCATCACGTATCATGAGGAACATCGAGAACAAGATTTTAATGTTACCTTGGCTGAAACTGGGGCGGAAAGTATGACTGGAGGGCGGGTAAAACGGATTGAAAAATATATCGATCGCGATAATTTCATGGTGACATATGGGGATGGAGTTGCTGATGTAAATATTGAAGAACTACTCGCTTTCCACAAAGCTCACGGTAAACTGGCAACTGTGACTACGTTTCGCCCTATTTCTCGTTTTGGAATTTTAGATGTAGATAGTCAAGGGCGCGTACTCCAATTTGCTGAAAAACCACAAATAGATGGCTGGATCAGCATTGGATATATGATATTTAATCGCCGGGTATTTGATTATTTGGGCGGAGATGATTGTATCTTAGAACAGGAGCCAATGCAGCGTTTGGCGGCCGAAGGAGAGTTGATGGCTTATCGCCATGAGGGCTTCTTTTTTGCGATGGATACTTATCGAGAATACAAGTACCTAAATGAACTTTGGGAATGTGGTGAAGCTCCTTGGAAAGTTTGGTAATAGGGAATGGGGAATGGGGAATGGGGAATAGGGCATATTGATAGCTGTATCTCCTCCTCTCCCGGTAACTGATTATTGCTAATTAAACCAGCTCCAAAAAATAGAATACCGAGATTCCCCACTTCTTAAATAAGTCGGAAATCTAACAGTCCGAGCATTTTATGTTAATTAGATGAGATGGATTTTACAGATATTTTAAACTGCACAGAAACCTACCTAAAAAACTGCGTTGCAGCCGATGCTGAAATTATCGACAGCGACTCGGAAGCGCTGAAAAAAGCGCTGGTAGGATTGGAAGATAGATCGCTTTTAGCTTTGCGAGTTCCCCAAAAATGGGGCGGCGCAGATATCGATGCACAAACTTTTTATGAATATCAGGAATTGACAGCGCGATATTCCGGCGCTTTAGGTTTTCTGCAAACTCAGCATCACAGTGCAACTGCCATGCTTGCTAACAGCGACAATGAACTGCTACAAAGTATATGTTTGCCTGCGATCGCCCTGGGAGAGTTGCGATTGGGTGTGGGATTTTCGCATTTAAGGCGATCGGGAAATCCCGCTGTCACTGCTACTGCTGCACAAAATGGCTATTTACTATCAGGTAAAGTTCCTTGGGTAACAGGTTTTGGATTATTTCAAAAATTTATTGTAGCTGCGTTACTTCCTGACGATCGCGCTGTATTCGGATTACTACCCTTTGAAAATATTGCATCAGCATCGAGCCAAATCTCCTGTAGCGAAATCATGCCCTTAATCGCCATGAGTTCCACTAATACTGTAACAGTAACTCTGACTAATTGGTGGTTGGATGAATCCCAAATAATTTCATTTCAACCAAAAGACTGGATTGTCACAAACGACACTAAAAATATCCTAAATTTTGTCCCCGCTACTTTTGGATGTATTCGAGCCGGATTGGATATAATTCAAGCAGCAGGCGAGACTAAAAAAGCATCTTTTATAGTTAGTGCTTATGAAAAATTAGCCCACAAGCTCGATCGACTAAAACAGAATTTCCCACAATCTCAACATAGCTCGAAAGCAGAACAATTAGCCCTGCGAGCCCAAGCAATTGACTTAGCGGTGCGTTGCGGGCACGCGGCGGTAGCAGTTTCCAGCGGTGCCGCTAATAGCCAAAAGCACCCAGCCGGGAGAGTTTATCGAGAAGCTTTGGTGTATACTGTTTCCGGGCAAACTAAGGATGTAATGGCTGCAACGCTCGATCGGATTGTAGGGTGTGTCAGCTAGCAGAATTTTTTCTACAATCATCTGTCAACTGACGCACCCTACACCCTAGGAATATGATTATTTCCGGGGCAGTGGTGAGAATTAGGGAACCACTTACACTTAATGATTCCACCGGATATCTTTTCTAATTTAGCAGGAGTGTGACCTGCACCGAATATATCAAGATTGAGATTGAGGGCTACTTTCGCGGCGTAAGCAATGTATAAAATACAAGGTAGTGATACAGAAAATATTACGATTTTAGCAATTAGATTATTATCCATGAGAGATATTTTGATGCAATTAGTTTCCAAGTGCAATTAGAGATACTCGATTATACACCCAATAGAGCGGAAGGTGTCTAGAGGCCACGAGGACTCACAAAAATGTCTGCATAAACACCCATTTTTTTACATGACAGAGAAATTAAACTCAAATAACCTCAAAACCATCACCTACAGAACAATAGTAGATTTAACTCATAAAATTCACCCAAATATTCCCCTTTGGCCAGGAGATCCACCCCCAGAATTTGAAACAGTGGCTCAAATAGAAACAGAGGGATATTTCCTGCGAAAATTCTCGATGGGCGAACACAGCGGGACTCACATGAATGCACCCAACAGCTTTGATTCAGGACGGGAAAGTATTGATAATTATCCGCCGCAGTCCCTAGTTGTGCCGGCAATTGCGATCGACATCCGCGACCAAAGTCTTGCCAATCCCGACTATACTTTAACAATCGAGGATGTATTAAATTGGGAACAGGAACATGGATTGATAAAACCAGGATGCCTGATTATATTAGATACCGGATGGCAGGAAAAATGGGATAATCAAGCAGCTTTCTTAAATCGAGATGGTGACGGGATTTGCCACTTTCCCGGATTTGGGAAAGCAGTAACTAAATTTTTGCTAACAGAAAGGTTAATAGCAGGAGTTGGTACCGATACTCACGGAGTAGATCCGGGACGAGATGAAAGTTTATCTGTCAATAAACAAGTTTTAGAGCATCAGGGAATCGTTCTGGAAAATTTGGCAAATCTCGACCAGTTACCAGCAGTAGACAGCACTTTAGTTATAGGAATATTGCGACTTGTCGGAGGTTCCGGTTCCCCAGTATCCGTGTTAGCTTTTGTGCCTTGATGGTGTAAAATTAGATTGATAGAATTCCTGTAAAAAAATCAGATTAATGATTGAACTACCAAAGGACCTCAACGAGGCGATCGCCCAATCCCGCACAGCCACTTCTGCCGCTCTCTCAGACGGCAAAACTCTACTGCAAGTCGAATTAGTATTCCCAGAAATCGCCCTCCAAGCACAGTCCATCGCCGCACAATTCGTCCCAGAATTTGAAGAAATGTACTCCGGTGTCAAAGTCTTATTTCCCGATACCGGTGCAGCCGCCCTCGCCCGTCGCGACTGGGGACAAACAGAATTTAAAGTCACAGACTTGGGCAGCAGCCGCACCCCGGTTGAAGATAAAATAGAACCGGAAGACCAACTATTTCTGCTGGTGAATCCCGCAGCGGTAGAAGTTCCTCAAGTCGAAAAATTGTACATAGCTGCGGGCGATCGCCCAGTAATTATACTCAACCCCCGGCTGGAAGACGTTGCCACCATAGGTATAGGCTATGCAGGACGCCAACTGCGCGATCGATTCTTGAACAAAATAGAATCCTGCTACTACATCAGATCTCTAGAAAGTGCAGTCCTATTCCGCTGTTACCCCCAATCCTGGCAAGTTTGGCTCTCAAAAAACGACGACTACGAACTAATTTCCGAAACCGCCCAAAAACCAGTCGGAGACGATTTAGATCGGATTTTAGCTAAAGCCTTGGGAATAGCAGATCCAGATAGCACCGCCCCCACCAAACCGTTAAAAAAGACAGGCTTCATGGCAGACTTACAGAGATTTCTCAAAGCTTTGACTCAGTAACAATGGGTAGTCATAAACAGGGCTTGGGAGAGAATAGTCAATGACAAATTTAGTTTTCTGAATTTGCAAAACCTAACAAGTTTAACAGTAATAACTATCAAATCCGGTAGCATCGTCCTGTATTAATCTCTCTCTTCTCTTCCTTCGCGTACTTTGCGCCTTCGCGGTTAAATCACCAGACGATACAACCGGAATTGATATTATTCAGAATTCTATTCTCGGACTCTGCTTCCTCTGTGTTCTAGGTCCGGTTAAATCACCTGACAATGCAACCGGAAACCCAATTTAAATTGGTCATAAATCAGAATCCTTTCGAGCCAAACCTTGAATACTAACTTGCAAAATCGACAAACCCAAAATCAGCAAAAACAACACCAGCCCGATCGTACAAGCATAACCGATTTCCAAATCTTTAAAAGCCCGTTCATAAAGATAATAAACAACAGTCTTAGAATTATTACGAGGCCCGCCTTGAGTCATAATATAAACTTCTTCAAAAACCTTAGTAGCAGAAATAGCCGAAATTACCGCCACCAAAACTAGATAAGGCTTCATCAACGGCACTGTAATATCCCAATGCTTCCTCCAACCATCAGAACCATCAATAGCAGCCGCCTCGTAAAGTTCCGCCGGAATAGCTTGCAACCCAGCCAAATAAATTACCATATAGTAACCCAAGCCTTTCCAGATAGTAACTGTCATGACACTAAAGATTGCCAACTTCGGATTAGCCAGCCAAGAAACAGCAGGCAAACCGACCATTTGCCCCAACTGATTCAGCAGTCCATTTTCAGCAAACAGCCACTTCCAAGCAATCCCAGCGACAACCATGGAAATCACCGCAGGCGTGTAATATGCTGCTCTAAACCAGTTCATCCCCCGGAGTTTCTGATTGCACAAAATCGCCATTCCCAGTGGTAAAACAACCAATATAGGCACAACCCAGGTGAGATATAGGAGGGTGTTGCCCATAGTTTGCCAAAAAATGCGATCGCCCGCCAACCTCTGAAAATTCTTCAACCCTACCCACTGTGGCGCTTGAGTTAAGTCATACTCATAACTGGTAAAACTCAAATAAAAAGCCTGCAACGCTGGCCACAAAACAGTCAAACTCAACACAAATAAAGCGGGAAACAAAAATAAATAAGGTATTAGGTTGCGTCGGAAAAAAGTCAAAAACATAATGGGAATGGGGCATCGGGAATGGGGCATCGGGAATGGGGCATCGGGAATGGGGCATCGGAAATACTCGTTCCCATTTAATTTCTTGTCCCCCCCTTGTTAAGGGGGGTTAGGGGGGATCTAGCCTTCAATACAAACAATGGTTATTTAACTCCAGAAAACAAACCTTTCCAATCACCAGGAGCATTGCCATTTTCCCCCTCTTTCACCTCAAAAGTAACATTACAAGCTTCTGGGAAATCCAAAGCTTCCACGCACAATTGGGCAATATCTTCCCGACTAACTTTACCCTTAATATTGTCACCCTGGTCAAAGATTAAAGCTTTACCCCCCGGCTCTTCCGTCAAAGCACAAGGTCTAATCACAGTATAAGGTATCCCGCTCGATCGCACAGAATCCTCCCCCTTCAACTTCCAAGTCAAAATTCCCCCCAACATATCATTCATTCTCACAGCAGGTGGCTCTTCCTCCAAATTAATTCCGGGGCGGCCTGGGCGCGTAACACCAGCAGAACTCACCATCACAAATCTGGGCAATTCTTGTTGAGAATAAGCTTTAACAGATTCTAATTGCAGTTGAAAACCACCCGGTGTAAATTTCGGGTTCAGCGCGCCATCATACTCAAACTTACTCAGCATTAACTGAAAAGAATAAATAGTCTGAGTATTTAACCTAGAGCCATCTTTCACAGTCTTAGCGCGGAAGACAGGAATCAGTTTTTCAAAGGGAATTGTCACAGTAATCCAGATATTGTAAACCGTATCAAAAGAATAGCAATAGCCAATGCCATCCCATTTCGCTTCGCTGCGAACAATCAGTTTATAGCGCTTACCATCACCTTTCACTCGCAATTGAATGCCACTAAATCCTGTTAAATCAAGAGCACTTTCAAAATTCCGAGTCCGCACCGAAGCAAACCCGCCAGAATTGGCAGTAGAAACATTGCCTGTGAATAAAGCTGTATTATCTATCAGTCGGATCGAACTTTCGCTGACTCCACCCATCACAATATCATCAAGTGCGCCCCAAGTTTCTTTCAAATCTTCAGTGGGTTTTGTGAAGTCAAAAATAGTTTTTTCTCCGGCTTTAATTAGCTGACTGCGAACAGCTTGCACTAAATTATTCACGCCTTTGTACTCGACTATTTCGGGAACATCTACCACTTCTGGCATATAAAATTTGATGCCTTGATAGTATTTTTCACGGTTTGGGGTGTCTCCTTCTACCGGTTGAACACGAGTGCCAGTACAGCAGATAACGGCTTCTACACCCTCAGTTACTAGCGGTGTTAAGGTTTCCGCTAGGGTGATATCTCCCTCGACTAATTCGACATTTTTACCCAGAATTTCTTGAGCTTTTTTGCTATCTCTCACCAGGGCGCGCACTCTGATTCCCTGCTGTTGCAGCCGCTTCACCACACGTTTACCAACACCACCAGTAGCACCGGCTACCAGTACCAGCTTGGGTTGGTCTTTTTTAGTGTTCCCACTGCTGCCAAATAGTTGTTGCAGCCAGCTAATGCTGCCGATGAAGGGAATGACACCGAAATAAGCCAAGGTTTTGACAAATCTGCCGGCATCCCATTGGGCGGTATTTTTTTCAGTCACAGTCGCTTCCTCAGAATTTGCTCAAATCTACTTAGCCATTTGTCTACTTTAATTTTAATCTAAACTGCACGCAGATATTGTCACTTCACCGCTGCATTTTATTCATAACTTGAGTCAAGGGAATCTCAACAATAAACTCCGTTCCATCTCCGGGGGCGGAAATGCAAGTCAGTTGGCCGCCGTGTTTTTCTACTACAATTTCCTTGCCTATAGCCAAACCAATTCCCGCCCCTTTACCGACAGGTTTAGTAGTAAAAAAAGGCTCAAAAATTTCTGGTTGCACTGCTTGTGCCATACCCGCACCATTGTCAGCAATCCGAATAATTCCCATCTGGCGTTCCGCATCAAATTCAGTTTTGAGCCTAATTATTCCTGATTTGACTCCCCCTGAATTCTGGTCAAATTTAGACGACAAATTATCCTTTGCAATTGCCTCTTCTATCGCATCAATGGCATTAGCCAATACATTCATAAATACTTGATTTATCTGCACAGGGTAACACTCAATTAATGGCAATGAACCGTACTCTTTAATCAGTTTAATTCCTGGTTTATCTGCCTTGGGTTTGAGTCGGTTGCTCAAAATCAGTAAAGCGCTGTCGAGTCCATCGTGAATATCCACTGATTTAATCTCAGATTCGTCAATTCTAGAAAAGTTTTGCAGAGACTGAACTATCTCGCGGATGCGATTAGCTCCTATTTTCATGGAACCGAGCAATTTTGGCAAGTCTTCAATGATAAACTCTAATTCAGCGGCTTCTATTTCTGCTTGAATTTCTGGTGAGGGTGATGGATATTGTTCCTCGTAAAGCTGAACTAAATTAATTAATTTTTGGCTATATTCCTTGGCATAGCCTATGTTGCCATAGATGAAATTAATTGGGTTACTGACTTCATAAGCTACCGCCGCCACCAACTGTCCTAAACTTGACATTCTTTCGCTTTGCACCAGTTGAGTTTGCGCCCGCTGAAGCTCGGACATCGCTGTTTTTAAATGAGCAGTTTTTTCCCGTTCTCTAGCGACTGATTCTGACAGCGCGGTATTTAACTTCGTGAGTTTTTCAGCTTGACGCAGCACTATATTAATCATCGCTTTTTTCAATTCCAATGCAGCCTCTATTTCGCACTCTTTCCAAGCTAATGATTTGCACTTCACCTTTTCTTTCCACAGCTCGAAGGATTTCCTAGGAGACAGTCTTTCGCTGCCATCGTCGTCAATTTGAACTATTTTATTCGGGTTTCCAGCCCAATTTACAGTTCTAATTACTTCGGGGCGAAACCACAATACATATATTTTTTGAATCGGAGATATTGCGATAGCTAAACACCCGCTGGCTGTGTCTTTAAAGCTCTCAGATTCTGGATAAAATTCTGCCAGGAAATCTGTATAAAATATTTCTTTGGTTAGCTGAGATTGCACCCAATTAATTAATTTTTGTAAATATGATTGGGGAGGTGTTTCCCCAATTTGATAGCAATTTTCTCCAAATACTATTGCAGATCCCGACGCATTGACTAATTCCAGTAGATTATGCTGGCACTTAATTAATACTTCTGACAAGTTTTCTGAGGTCGAGATGTCTTCAAACATTTTGGTTTGAATAGATTTTAAGTGTAGCCGATAGTCATAGTCTTCGTTACCTTCTTTTGATTGCAGTTCTAAAGACATTACTTGTCCAATAAATTCACAGGCTGCACGCACTTCAAAGTTAATATATTTAGGTGTGTAGTGGTGACAAGCAATCAAACCCCACAGCTTCTGATTTTTGATTAATGATATTGACATAGTAGCTGCAACGCCCATATTTTGCAGGTATTCTATGTGAATGGGAGAAACACTTCTCAAAACGCTGAAACTGAGGTCTAGGGGCTGGTTAGTAACAGGATTATTTGGTGAGACAATGGGGACTGGTTTGTAGTTAATATCTGGAATTAATCTCAGCCAATTTAACAAATAAAGTTTTCTGGCTTGTTTGGGTATATCTGAACTTGGGTAGTTTAATCCTAAAAAAGGACTCAGGGTTTCTGCTTTATGTTCGGCAATAATTGCGCCGTTATATTCACTATCAAATTTATATATCATTACTCTGTCAAATCCTGTAATCTTTCTAACTTCTGATACAGTAAGTTGACATAACTTATTTAAGTTCTTGGCGTTTTGAATCTGGCTTACAGTCGATCTAACTGAATGATAAAAGCTAAATACTGAGAGATTTTCTAGGGATTGGGCTAATTCTAGCTCAATGATTAATACTCCTTCCCACCTGTGGAGGATGCAGTCAAATTCTAAAATTGTTTCTGCTTTTTTTACTGATATTTTAATAGGATTGATGGTTTTTAAGTTTTCATTCAGCAAACAGGCTTTTAGCTGCTCTAGCTGAGCTTGTTCTAAGAATAAACTCAAATTTTGACCGATCGCACTTTTAGCAGCAATTCCCAGTAACTCTTGCGTATTTTCACTGATTTGCAGTATTTCTAGTTCTGGTTCGCTTACAGCCATCAGTACCCCGTGGGGCTGAATCTGTCCCGATATATGAATTGGTTCTCTGTCGCAGTTGGTCAAGTCAACTTCTTCGAGTGGTAAGATTGTGCTTTGTCTATTCATTTTCTGTGTTTTCCGTTGTACAATGTAAAGAGGGTTGTAGGGATTTCTGCTTTAATCTCAAATCCGATTCTGAGCGCGCTCCTCCCGATGGACTAACTAGGGACACTTGAGCTTGTCACTACCGCAGACTATCGCTCTACCGCTCATCCTTGACTCCCGCATCAATGGGTAGAATATTAGCTTAAAGTCCTGTTCCTTGAGCAGCGTCAGTCTTTGCGACATTTGAGATGGTCGATGTCTCCTACAATTATAAATATTCTGTTTTAATTATTACAGTAATTGTTTCCATTACTCAACGGATATTAATTTTTTTCAATAATTCATCTGTTGACAGTTTACCAGCAGTATGAACTGGAGAGAAATATGTCTGGGGAGTGACCTGCGCGCTCAAATATTAAGTTATGGTGAGGGTGCTAAGATAGGGAAGTAAAATCAAGTTAAGCTATTTCAGTATATTCAACAGGTTCCCTAATTAGATTAATGCTCGACTTTAATACAGTTACCGAATTTTCTCATACCTACTGCGTAGCTATCTGTGCATTTTTAGTCCCAGCCAACTTGCTGATGACTTTGCAGACACTGATTTGGACAGGACTAAAGCGACCTCGAATTCAAGTGGGAGCCTCTGTACTTGTTGCTAGTATCTTCGCTATGACAATGATATTTCATGTTTTTAGTTGGTTCGCCATTGGGGTAGTAATGCCTCCCACGTACATCTTACTATTAATGGCAATCACTTGTCTGACAATCAACATCTGGGCGATCGCTCATCCTGGAAGTATCATCAAATTAATGGGAGTTTTGGTCTCAGTTGTTAGGGAAAATTTCCTCAAAAATAAATCAATGGGCTTAAGATTTGATCGACGACAAAATTTACAGTAACTCACAACTGAAAACTCTATGGCTCCTACAGTTTTGATTACAGGCGCTTCTCAAGGAAGTGGCAAAGCAACTGCACTTTTATTTGCCAGTTCAGGCTACGATGTTGTGATGACAGCTCGTCAGCCGGAAAGATTAGCAGCCGCCGCGGCGATGGTGGAACGTCAAGGCAATTCGGTGTTAGCTATTCCCGCAGATGTGGGCGATGTTCAACAAGTGCGATCGCTCGTTGAAAAAGCCCTCTCTTTTTATGGTAACATCGATGTGTTAGTCAACAATGCAGGCATCTGTTTAACCGGACCGATGGAGCAAACTACCACCGAAGATTGGCAGAAATTAATGAATACTAATTTTTGGGGATGTGTTAACACAATCCAAGAACTTTTGCCACATTTCTTATCCCGAAAAACTGGTACAATCGTTAATGTCGGTTCTATTGGTGGCAAAATGCCTTTGCCTCTAATGACTGCCTATTGTGCCAGCAAATATGCGTTGACAGGTTTAACCGACACCTTGCGATTGGAATTAGCACCTCAAGGAATTCAAGTTTGTGCCGTACATCCGGGCTTAATTAACAGTGATTTTTTAGAAAGAGCTCAGTTTCGCGATCGCCACGAACCAGCAGCCGAACTGCGTCGTCAGGAAATGAGCGAAATGCTGAAATCTAACTGGGCAAATCAGCCGGAAGATATTGCCAAGGCGATTTGGGACGCGGTGAAAAATAAGCGTGCTGAAGTCACCGTCGGCCCTGCATTTATAGCCGCCGAAGCCTATCGCCTATTCCCCGGTTTAATGCAGTGGGCAATGGCAAAGGAGAAATGATAGTGGTAGAGAAATGCCACTTATTTTAACAATCTAGTTTCTCTGATTGATAAATCATTGACAACTGTTATATACTGACTAAAACACCAGGAAATATCACCATGAAAATTCAAGCATTAGCCGTCAAAAAATCTGGTGGAATACTTGAAGAATATAGCTTCGATGTCGCATCACCAAAAGAACAGGAATGCCTGATAAAAGTGTTAAATTGTGGCATTTGTCACTCCGATATACACATGATTGACAACGATTGGGGTCAATCAAAATATCCCCTAGTTCCCGGTCACGAAGTCATCGGAGAAGTGGCGGAAATAGGGGCGCAAGTGACTCATTTAAAAGTAGGCGATCGCGTTGGTGTCGGCTGGCAAAGATCCTCATGTTTGCAGTGTCAGGACTGCTTGCGAGGCAACGAAAACCTCTGCGATAATAACCAAGGATTAATTGTCACAGGTCCAGGGGGTTTTGCTGACCATTTAATGATAGATTCCCGGTTTGCTTTTCCAATTCCCAAAGGCATCGATTCCAAAGCAGCAGGGCCGCTGCTGTGTGGCGGAATTACTGTTTATGCAGGTTTGCGGAATGCGGGCATGAGTTCCGGTCAAGAAATCGGCATTCTCGGTATCGGTGGTTTGGGACACATGGCCGTCCAATTTGCGAAAAAATTAGGCAATCGCGTCACCGTTTTTACTACTTCTACAGACAAAGCAGAATTTGCCGAACAGATGGGGGCAGACGAAGCTATTGTAGTAGGAAAAGGCGAAATTCCTCCATCCCCCAGCAATAAATTAAATATCTTATTGAGCACAGTTCCTGTTGCTTTAGATTGGGTTCCTTACATCGATCTTCTCGATTCTGATGGTACGCTGGCTTTTGTGGGAGTTCCCGACGCACCGCTGACTATTCCGTTATTTCCACTGCTGATGAAGCGTCGCCGAATTGTGGCTTCCCCAACAGGCGGTCGCGCTATGATTAATGATATGCTGTCACTTTCAGAGAAATTTGGGATTGAGCCGATTGTTGAAGTTTTTGCCATGACCCAAGCCAATGAAGCTATGCAGAAAGTGCGCGAAAATAAAGTACGTTACCGAGCAGTTTTAACTGTTAGTTAAAACTCATATCTTGCACGATTTTAAGAAACCTGTAGGGCTGGGCAATGCCCAGCCCCTACCCCCAGGAAGATTGTTTAAGCTATAATTCAAAGCACAGAACTAGCATTAATAAAACGACCAGTTAAATCTGCTGGTGTTACATTCAACACAGTCCCTAACAAAGCATTGGTAAAACCGAACCTAATATTAGTAGCTTCCACACGGCCATTACCATCGGGATCGAGGTCTCGCTGGGAGATACCACCCTTGGCTAACAAGCTAGTGCCACCTGCTACAGTGGCGGGATCGATCAGCAACAGTCTGGGGTCATTTAGGCTATAATTTACCTGTTCAAAAGAGATATTACTGGTGGTAAATGCCGTGCTAATTCCCAGGGAATCATTAAATTTATCAAAATCCACAATTACGGCATCAGGAACTTCAAATCCAATGATTTTTTGTCCGGCTTGATCGACTCTCAACACAAAAACATCGCTGCCTGCACCACCTTTGTAAACATCAACATCTCTGTCACCAATTAAAGTATCATTGCCATCACCACCAACTAACAAATCAATACCTTGACCCCCACGCAACAAATCATTTCCCACGCCACCATCCAGGAAATCACTATTTCTGTCCCCGGTGAGGAAATCATTGCCAATTTCTCCTAAAATATCGTCATCACCCTTACCACCATAAATAGAATCATTACCCGCACCACCTAAGAGACTGTCTTTGTCATCGTTGCCAAAAATTCGTTCGGCATCCGATGAACCTGTAACAGTATCATTCCCGCCCAGCAGCCAAACTCCCCCAGGAAAATTAGCAACTTGTCCCGGTGTAAGTGTAATATTTTCGGGAGAATTGTCTCCTACCAAACGAGGAATGCCGGAATTATCTGGTTTAAGTGCCATAGTTGTAAACTGATTGAGATGTAATATTGAATATGTTGCAATATTCTGATTCTACAGTCCGTAAGGATTGATTCTGGAAGAATCTGACACAATTTTTAACTATTGCATCTTCGCACCTGCCAGCCGAGAATATACTAGATTGAAATAAAAGTTAAACCTTAAGCTAATGCCAATTATCTTAGTTGAAGACTTGAGCAAAATTTATCCCATCGCCATTAAAGAACCGGGACTAAAAGGAACTCTCCAACACTTTTTTAAGCGCACTTACCGCAATGTGAAAGCCGTTGAGGGAGTTTCTTTCAGTATTGAACCGGGGGAAGTTGTGGGCTTTCTGGGGGCTAATGGCGCTGGCAAAACTACGACGCTGAAAATGCTGACTGGTTTAATTTATCCGTCTACTGGTACTGTGAAAGTGTGCGATCGCATTCCATTTCGCCGCCAAGCCGATTTTTTGCAAAAAATCACCTTAGTCATGGGGCAAAAACAGCAGCTAATCTGGGATTTGCCAGTGCTAGACTCTCTGAGAATCAATGCCGCTGTCTACGGAATCCCTGAGAAAGATTATCGACTGCGAGTGGGGGAACTGACGGAGATGTTATCCCTAGAAGGCAAGTTAAATCAGGCAGTGCGAAAGCTTTCTTTGGGTGAACGAATGAAAGCGGAATTGATGGCAGCATTGTTGCACCAACCGGATGTATTATTTTTAGATGAACCGACATTAGGTTTAGATATAAACGCACAGTTTAGTGTGAGAAAATTCCTGGGAGAATATAACGAACGCTATCAAGCAACGGTGCTGTTGACGAGTCACTACATGGCAGACATTACTGCTTTGTGCAAGCGAGTTTTGTTAATCCATGAAGGGCAATTAATTTATGATGGTAATTTGGATGGATTGCTAGATAGATTTGCACCTTATCGACAAGTTCAGGTAGAATTAGCCAATCCGCTATCTCAAGATCGTGCTGCTGCTTACGGGGAGGTAGAATCTATGGAAGGACAATCGGTGCGATTTTTGGTAAAAAGGGAGGAATTGATGGTGGGGGTAGCAAAGATGTTGGCGGAGTTGGAAGTGGTGGATTTGACTGTTACCGATCCGCCCATTGAAGAGGTAATTGGCAGAGTTTTTCGCACGGGAAAAGTGTAATATTTTTGCATAAGATTATGCTCAATAACAGGCAAGATTTCTGTTCCACCATAGTTTTTGTGGAACGGGCTTCTAGCCCGTTGCTAAGATGGACAAATTAAATCTACAATTGACATGAAAAAATCTATCAGAATTGCTAAAACTTTGCTAAGTGCCTACTATGCTTATATGCTAGAATACCGAGCAGAATTGCTTTTGTGGGCGCTGTCGGGAGTTTTGCCGTTTATCTTGATGGGTGTGTGGATGCAGGCGGCACAAACTGGAGAATTTGGACTCAAGTCGATCGACTTTGCCCGTTACTTTTTAGCAGCTTTTATCGTCAGACAAACAAATGTTGTATGGGTAATTTGGGATTTTGAAAAACAAGTAGTACAAGGAACTTTATCTAATAAGTTGTTGCAGCCTCTCGATCCAGTATGGCATCACTTTGCCTCTCACGTTTCGGAAAGGTTTGCGAGGCTACCCTTTGTATTCGGATTAACCCTGATATTTTTTGCGCTTTACCCGCAGTCTTTTTGGTTGCCGAGTGCTGGCAGATTTTTGCTGTTTGTGCTAGTAATTGCATTGGCTTTTTGCCTGCGATTCCTGATTCAGTATACCTTTGCACTGTTTGCTTTTTGGTTAGAACGGGCCAGTGCGATCGAACAATTCTGGTTTTTAATTTATCTATTTCTCTCTGGACTGGTTGCGCCCCTAGAAGTGTTTCCCGCACCAGTACGCGAAGTAGTTTTGTGGACACCTTTTCCTTATTTAATTAATTTTCCTGCTGCAATTTTAATTGGATTACCTGTTGATATAGGGCGCGGTTTGTTGGTAATGTTTGCTTGGGGTGCAGTGTTTTTTGTATGGAATCGGTGGCTATGGCGACAGGGTTTGAAACAATATTCGGGAATGGGAGCTTAAATAATAATTAAAATTTGGCAAAAAGTAAGCTTAGTCACTGAAAAAAATATGCGTATTCATGTCGAAGATACTTCCAAGATATACAGAGCTGAGATTATGCAAAAAATCAATATAGGTTCTTCAATAATTGCATAAAGATTAATATCTTGTATCTCTAAATACAAATTTACGCTGAAATTTCTTATATCAATAAAACAACGACTGATATAAGGGATTAAATAGATTCTAATGACAGCCAAAAAAAACCTCGTTGTAATCGGCAATGGCATGGTAGGCCACAAATTCCTAGAGTTAATGGTCAACTCAGATGCTGGGAAATACTGGAATTTAATTACTTTCTGCGAAGAACCTCGCGTCGCCTACGATCGCGTCAATCTCAGCGGTTTTTTCTCTGGAAAAACAGCGGGAGATTTATCTCTAGTTGCACCAGGATTTTATCAAGAAAATGGCATTCAAATTCACATCGGCGACAAAGCAGTTGCGATTAATCGGGAACAAAAAACAGTCTCTTCAGCAAATGGTTTAGAAGTTCCCTACGAGAAAATTGTTCTCGCCACAGGTTCCTATCCATTTGTACCGCCTATTAAAGGCAAAGAGGCTCAGGGTACTTTTGTTTATCGGACAATTGATGACTTGGAGGCGATGTCAGATTACGCTAAAAATTGCCAGGTTGGCGTAGTAATCGGTGGCGGTTTATTGGGCTTAGAATGTGCCAATGCTCTGCAAAATATGGGTTTGAAAACTCATGTAGTTGAGTTTGCACCGCGACTGATGCCTGTACAGGTTGATGATGCTGGTGGTGCAATTCTTCGCAACAAAATAGAAGAGTTGGGAGTTTCGGTTCATGTCAGTAAGTCTACTACTGAAATTGTCAGTGAAGATGGCAAAGTTACCACAATGCTGTTTGCTGATGGTTCGGAATTGGCAACAGATATGATTGTGTTTTCTGCCGGGATTCGCCCCCGCGATGAAATTGCCAGAGGTTGTGGCATTGAAGTGGGTGAACGGGGTGGTATTGTGATTAATGATAAGTGCCAAACTTCGGATGCTGATATTTATGCGATCGGGGAATGCGCGCTTTATGACAATCGGATTTACGGCTTAGTTGCTCCCGGTTATACAATGGCTGGAGTAGCAGCGAATATTTTAAGCAGTTTAGTAGATGACGGCGCAGATGCCGGTGCCACAAGCACTTTTACTGGTGCGGATATGTCCACAAAACTCAAACTTTTGGGGGTGGATGTTGCTAGTTTTGGAGATGCTTTTGCTAAGTCTCCAGATGCTAAAGAAATTGTTGTGGCTGACACTTTCCAAGGTGTTTACAAAAAATTAGTTTTGAATCAAGATGGGAGCAGAATTTTAGGTGGAATTCTCGTGGGAGATGCTTCTGCTTACGGCACTTTGTTGCAATTTATGCAAAATGAAATTGCTCTGCCTCCCCATCCTGAAGATTTGTTGATGCCGCCACGAGCAGGCGGAGTCCCTGCTGGTTTGGGAGTGGATAGTTTGCCGGATTCTGCTCAAATTTGTTCTTGCAATAATGTCAGCAAAGGGCAGATTTGTGATGCTATTCGCGATCGCAATTTAACTGATGTTGCCAGCGTCAAGAAATGCACCCAAGCTGGTACGGGCTGCGGTGGTTGCGTGCCTCTGGTGACAGATATCTTCAAGTCTGAGATGAAGAAAGCTGGGGTTGCTGTCAAAAACAACCTCTGCGAGCATTTTGAATATTCTCGCCAAGAATTGTACCATTTAGTGCGCTCTCAGGGGATTAAAACTTTTGAAGAGGCGATCGCCAAACATGGCAAAGGCAAGGGCTGTGAAATTTGCAAACCTGCGGTTGCTTCCATGCTGGCTTCTACTTGGAATGAGCATATTTTAGAGAAGTCTCATGTTGGTTTGCAAGATACAAATGATTACTTTTTGGCAAATATTCAACGCGATGGTACTTATTCCGTGGTGCCACGGGTTCCGGGTGGAGAAATTACTCCCGATAAGTTGATTGTTTTGGGGGAAGTTGCCAAGGAATTTGGACTTTATACTAAGATTACTGGGGCGCAACGGATCGATTTGTTTGGGGCTCGTGTGGATCAGTTGCCACATATTTGGCGCAGGTTGATTGATGCGGGATTTGAATCGGGACACGCTTATGGCAAGGCTTTGCGTACTGTAAAATCTTGTGTTGGCAGTACCTGGTGTCGCTTTGGGGTGCAGGATTCGACGAGTTTGGCGATCGAGGTTGAATTGCGATATCGTGGTTTACGTGCTCCTCACAAATTCAAGTCTGCTGTCTCTGGTTGCACTCGCGAATGTGCGGAAGCTCAAAGTAAGGATTTTGGGATAATTGCGACTGAGAATGGTTGGAATTTGTACGTGTGCGGCAATGGTGGTATGAAGCCACAGCACGCGGTTTTGTTGGCGGCGGATATTGATAAGGAAACTTTGATTAAGTATGTCGATCGCTTTTTGATTCTCTATATCCGCACTGCCGATCGCCTGGAACGCACCGCTACATGGTTTAATAAACTTGAGGGCGGGATTGAATACTTGAAACAGGTAATTATTCAGGATTCTCTGGGTATTTGTGCTGAGTTAGAAGCGCAGATGGAGCATTTGGTGAATACTTATCAATGTGAGTGGAAAACTACCATAGAAGACCCTCACAAGGTGCAACGATTCCAACATTTTGTAAATTCTGATTTGCCAGATCCGAGTATTGTTCGTGTTGCGGAAAGGGGACAAACACGGCCACCTTATGAACATGAAAAGGCTTTGGTTGGAGTTTCGGAATAAACCCTCCCCAGCCACTCTTGGCAACGACGGGGGGGATTGCCCCTACAGGTGTTTCAGGAATTTGGGCAGTCACGGGGGGCTTCTCCTAGAAGAGATTGAAACACCCTTGCTATAACCCCACTTAATCAGGCAGGGCTGTTTCATTCTCAGGAAAATCAGGCTGTTGTAGGGGTAGTTCCCCCGTGGCTACCCTCCCACTAGATATAGCAATCCTAAATCATTTGTGAATTTCTTACTCCCTCCCCTTAATAAGGGGAGGGTTGGGGTGGGGTAAAAAACTTTACGACTCATTTAGGACTGCTATATAGCAATCCTAAATCATTTGTGAATTTCTTACTCCCTCCCCTTAATAAGGGGAGGGTTGGGGTGGGGTAAAAAACTTGCGACTCATTTAGGACTGCTATAGAAGTAAATTAACAGGAAAAAAACATGATTCAATCATTATCAGTTTCCGATACAGTCACAACTTGGGTAGATGTCTGTTCCCTGGAGGCGATCGCCCCGAATACAGGAGTTTGTGCTTTAGTAGCCGACAAACAAGTGGCGATTTTTCGAGTAGGAAATGGCAATGAACTTTATGCCCTCAGCAATTACGATCCGTTTAGCAAGGCTTTTGTGTTGTCGCGGGGACTTGTGGGCGATCGCCACGGCATTCTGAAAGTGGCTTCTCCCATTTACAAGCACAACTTTAGCCTGACTACTGGACAATGTTTGGACGATGAAACGGTAAAAATTCCCACTTTTGTGGTTAAAGTTGTAGGCGATCGCGTACAAGTAGCTATTGCCTAGATTTTCCCCTGTGATTATTTGAGCCAAATCCGCCACCAGCTCAGACTTTTCTGAATGGTGGCGGATTTTGCATTAAAACGATGCCGAACCAGAGGTTTTACTATAAAATACAGGTAATTTGCTCAGTAAAACCCCTTAACTAATACCATTTCCAAAAACAATGCAACAGAAGCGACAGGATGTTGACTTGAGGCCACAAAGCCGACATAATTAACTGTAGCAATAGTTTATAGAATTGGGATAGCTTGGAAATACTGGTTAATTTTCTCTATGGGAATGCCGAAGCTAGAAAGTATAAATTTTACTTTAACTTCTTAAAACCTCAAAAAAACTAGAGATTTTAATCAGGTAACGGGGAGTAGATTTCTGATTTTAAAGACAAACAAGTTTCAGGGGGGAAAGCATCGGTATGTTACAAACCAAGATGGCAGATCAAAAATTCCAGACATCGACTGAGTTAATTAATCTACAATTAAACACAGCTAAACTGAGTTTATCGGAACTAAAATCCCAAGTTTTCGATCGTCACTGGCGACAGGAATCTTGGCATGAGATTTTGGTGAAAATAGCAGCCAGCCTCGACCCAGAAACCGCCAGCGAAATCCTAGAATATTTAACAGATAAAAACGGTCAGGAGCAAAAGTTTGTCAATTTATTTTTGGCAGCAAAATGTCTTTCAAGAATTCCGGGAAAAGTAAATAAAAAAACAGAAATTAAACTGTTAAAGGCTTTAAAAAAATTATCGCAATATGGCATGGGTTTCCTGATTCTTTATCAAACAGGCCAAGAATTGCAAGAAACATATCAAATTCGTTCCCAAGCGATCGCAGCGATCGCCACAACTTGGAAAAATGACCCCCAAACTTTGCCCTGGCTCAAAATACTCGCTCACTCCAACGACAGTGGCGAAATCCGAGCTACCGCCGTAAAAGCCCTAGCCCGCGGTTGGTCAGACAATCCAGAAATTTACCTGATGCTCAAAAAGTTAGCCACATCCGATCGCAGTTGGGCCGTGCGATCGACCGCAGTCACAGAAATCGCCCTTGCTTGGCCAGACTCCAACGATATCAGACCGCTGCTGACTACGCTGGTTCTGTCCGATCGCAGCCCCGCTGTCCGCACCTGTGCACTGTATATTTTGGCCGAGAAATGGCACGATCGAACCGACACCTTACTATTACTCAGAAGCATCGCTGACACCGACGAAAATTTGGGAGTCCAAGTCGCAGCTTGGCGAGCCATAGCCTCTGCTTGGCGATCGGTTTTAGGCACTTTTTCCCTACTCAAAAACCTCGCCCACACAGGAAGTTCTACTCTACGAACAGTAGCAGTGCAGGAGTTGGCATCCGGTTGGCCCACAGCGCCCGATGTTTGTCTGCTGCTAAAAACCCTAGCTTGTGAGGATAGCAGCAAAGAAGTGCGGATAGCGGCGATCGCAGAATTGGCGGCGCGCTGGCGGGATGAACCAGAGATTTATCCGCTGCTGAGAACTCTGGCGGAGTCCGACGAAAGTTCGGCAGTCCGACTCGCGGCAGTGCAAGCAGTGGCCTCTGGCTGGCGCGACAACCCCGCAACTCTACCTTTTTTGCAAAATCTAGCTAGGGGCGATCGTGATTCCGAACTGCGAGAAATAGCCCTACAACAGATAGCCGCAGGTTGGCCAGATAGCCCCGAAACCCTGCCCCTGCTGCAACAAATAGCTGATTCCGAAGATTACTGGACTGTGCGGGAGGTAGTGGTGGAAGCCGTGGCTGCACTACCCTCTGCGAGTCTGGAAGTGTTTGTCTGGTTGCAAAATCTCGCCCAGTCGGACAGACATCTCAACGTCCGAGAAACTGCTGTGAAACAAATAGCTTCTCGCTGGTCTTATTTAGGCGACACCCTACCTTTTTTGAAAAGCCTAGTGGACTCGGAGCAAGATTCTCACCTGCTGAGTGTGCTGGTGTGTGCGATCGTGGGCGGATGGCCAGAGGACTCGGAAACCTTACCTTGGCTGAAACTTCAGCTTGATTCTGGGGATGCGGTGGTTCGCCAAGCTGCGGTGCAAGAGTTGGCTCGCCACTGGCCGGACAATCCTGAAACTTGGATGCTGTTGGAGGCTAAAGCAGAGGGCGATGAGAGTCCGGCTGTCAGACAAATGGCTTTGCAAAAGTTAGCGCGCGGTGGGACAGATGAATCGCAGATTTTTCAGTGGCTCCAGATGAGAGCTCAACATGATGAAGATTCTCAGGTGCGGGCGATCGCCCTGGTAGAGTTGATGCGGGGATGGAAAGACTCGCCGGGAATGTTTGAGTTTTTGCGCGATCGGGCCCTGAGCGATCCCTACGGTCAAAAAGGTTCTTTTCCATACAATCCCAGGTTTACAGCTTTGGAAGCCATTCTCGAACATTATCCCGAAAATTCCGGTGTTTTGCCTTTGTTGCGATCGCTTGCAATTTCCGACACCGACGAGCAAGTCCGGGCCTTGGCCAGTCTCCGGCTCAAAAGTGAAGAATGGTAGACGGAAACAATCTTTTATCTCAAATCCGGGGCGTGAGTAACCCGGATTTAGCATGAGTAGTCCCCAACTTAAAAAGCTCAAAAAGCTCAAGTTGTTGGCTTGCTTTATGAGATTTGTAATAAATAAATTCCTTGCTAGTTTTACCTGCAACACCCTTGAGATCTAGTAAAGGCTTGAATGGCAAATAATCTCCGCAATCCCCTTCGCAAAATATAACTTCTCCCTTCCTATTCTTTGCCCACACTGCCAATTTATTGTAATCAATAAGTTTGCTACCATATCTATAACCTTTACCAGCATTTTCTTTATAGGGCGGGTCAATAAACCAAGTTGCTTCTACGTCAGGAGCTAGTGTATAATCCCCGCTAATAATTTTCCAATGCTTAACTTTGAAGAGATTTTCCGCCATATATCGTTTACTGATTTCCCAATTTCTAGCTAAAACAGGAGTTACTTTAATAGTCTTGTAATGAAAAGCCATTTTCGTAGCAGCATGAATAATGTGAAGTAACTCGGAACTCTTTTCACCAACTGCTAAATCAGGTAAGTTACTAATTTTTGATGGTGTCGCCTCATCGATCAACCACTGCCAAATTTTAGAAACTTCCTCATCTCTCTCAATCAGGATAACTTCCTTCTGCCAATAATTTCCATAGAGTGAATAAGCTGCTGAACCTGCAAACGGTTCTATAATTGCATCAAAGTTAGGACCAGGGTAATGTTTGGCTATTTGCTTTTTTCTGCCGTAATAGTAGAACATTTACTATTTATTTAAGATTTAATATATTTGAAAATTATAGTAAAAAAATAAACGATTTTTCAAGATGTTTATTCATTCCCATAACAGTGCGATCGCCAACCGTACCGCTTCCCCCATCATCGAACAACGAACTCGATCCGATGCAGTTTTTTCCCAGTGCAGCAACTGTCCCCGAAAACCAGCATCTTGCTTCGCACGCTGAACTATCGCCTGACAAATCACTTTTTTCTGAATCTGTTCAGTCGGGATACCTTGCTGCTTCAAATAATCCAACAGTCGCTGTACGCTATCTGTGAATTTATCCGGTGTCTGAGACATCAAAATAAAAGAAATTTGGCGCACCATTTTTTGATAGATTTCTTGTCTTCTCTGCAACACATCCTGTGGCGGTGGTGGCGGTGGTGGCGGTGGCGGTGGTGGCGGTGGCGGTGATGACGTAGACTGCTCATCCCCATTGGTTTGGGCAACGGCCAAGTCTAGCAAACCCAAAATTGCAGTACCCTGAGCTAAAACCTTTTTCAACATATCTGGATAAAGCTCCAAAATGCGATCGCTCAAAATCTTGCCATTCACCAAACGATTCGCACTCAACCGCAATAAATGCTGCTCCTGTGCCGACTCAAAAAAATGAACATTCAACTTCAGTTCGTAACTCTCCAACTCCAGCCGTATCAACGTAAAAATCAAAGCATTCCAATTAGGAGATTCAGCAAAATAAACCTCAAAAATTGAACTTTCATCTTGATGGTGCTTCCCAAATTCTCCCAACTCAAAATCCCGATCCACCGGAAAACGATTACCCGGAACTTTCGCAGCATAATCAAACTGATTAAAAACATATCGGCAGTCAACCTTAGACAAATCAACATCTTGAACTTGCCAATTTTGAATACAACAACCAGTAAGCTGCGCCCCCTCCAGATTCGTCCGAATCAAACGGCACTCGATCAAAAAAGCATCTCTTAAATCCGCCTCCGCCAACATCGCATCCATCAAATAAGCACCACTCAAATCAGCCTTCCGCAAATCAGCATTACGCAAATTAGCTTCACTCAAATCAGCCCGCAGCAAATACACTTGTTGCAAGTTAGTTCGCAGCAAATGTGCCTTTTTAAAACTAGCCTTCAACAGATAAGCACCGGAAAAATTAGCTCTACTCAAATCAGCATTATCCAGCACCGCTTCCGTTAAATCAGCCCCAGCCAGGATAGCCCGGTGCAAGTCAGCTTCACTTAGATTAGCCGATCGCAGTTGAGCACCATTGAGATCGGCTTCAATCAAATTTACACCCCTTAAGATTGCCGCTCGCAAATTCGCTTCAACCAAGTGAGCTTCCCGCAAATTAGCACCAGTTAAATTAGCACCAACAAGACTAGCGCGGTTGAGATTTGCCTCCATCAATTCCGCCCCAATTAACTTAGCCCCGTCGAGTTTAGCCCTTTCCAAATTAATTTGGTCTGATTTCACATAGCTCAAATCCGCCCCGCCCAAATCCGCCTCTTGTAGCACCACCCAATTCATGTCTGCACCTTCGAGACAACACAAACGCAAATCCGCTTTCGCAAAATTTGCGCCGCTCAAATTAGACTTACTCAGATTCGCCCCTGTGATTACCGCACTGCGGAGATCCGCGCGCCGTAAACAAGCCCCAATTAACTTAGCATTACTCAAATTTGACCAGCTTAAATTAGCACCAGTCAAATTAGCACCAGTCAGGTCTATTTCTTTCAGGTTGACACCGCTTAAACTAGCACCACTGAGGTCAATGTGAGCAAAGTTCCGCTCTCCCTGTTGATAGCGCTGTAAAAATTCATGTATTTGCATTCGGCAGATTTGTGGGCTAGCAATGAAGGCGTTGTATTACCAGCTTTACCAAAAAGCTGGGTTTAAAGCCCCGTCCTTAGAGGACGGCTTTAATTTAAGTGTAAAGATTTCTTGCAATCCGTAAGTTTATAGCCACAATTGCTCGTAAGCATGATAAAATCCTCCCATGATTGTACTAGAGTTCAAATTAAAAGGCAAGCCACAGCAATACCGGGTCATTGACGAAATGATTCGCACAGCTCAGTTTGTCCGAAACAAGGCTCTCAGATACTGGATCGACAATCAGGGAGTTAAATTATCAGACCTGTACAAACAATGCGCCATCATGGCGAAAGAGTTTGAATGGGCGGGCAAACTTAACTCAATGGCGCGTCAGGCTTCTGCCGAACGTGCCATTTTTGCTATTCAACGTTTCTTCGCTAATTGTAAAGCTAAAAAGCCAGGGAAAAAGGGATATCCGCAATTCAAAACGCATACCCGTTCCGTAGAATACAAGACATCAGGCTGGGCGCTTTCCACCGACAAAAGATCTCTGACTTTCACGGATGGTTTTGCTGCTGGGAAGTTTAAGTTAATTGGCTCTCGTGATTTGCATTTCTATGCGCCCAACGAAATCAAGCGAGTCAGAGTAATTCATCGTGCCGACGGTTACTATGCTCAGTTCTGTATCAACGTAGAACGAACAGAGGAATTAGTTCCTACGGGTAAAGCCATTGGCATAGATGTAGGGTTAAACCATTTCTTGACCGATAGCGATGGGGAAAAAGTCCCAAATCCCCGGCATCTTCGTCAAAGTGAAAGAGCTTTAAAACGGTTGCAGAAACGAGTTTCTCGGAAAAAGAAAGGTTCTGGCAATCGCAAGAAAGCCATCAATAAGTTAGGTAGAAAACACTTGAAGGTCAGCAGGCAGCGTAAAGACTTCGCCATCAAAACGGCGTTGTGCGTAGTGAAATCTAGCGATTTCGTAGCCCATGAAGACCTTCAAGTAAGAAACATGGTGAAGAACCACAAGCTTGCTAAATCAATTAGCTCAGCAGCATGGTCACAGTTTGCTCAATGGTTGCAATATTTTGGCAAAGTGTACGGTAAAACAGTGGTTGCTGTAGCGCCTCAATACACTTCCCAAGATTGTTCAAATTGTGGGAATCGCGTTCTCAAATCCCTGTCCGTTAGAACTCATGTTTGCAGTTGCGGTGCGGTATTAGACCGCGACCACAATGCAGCTTTGAATGTTTTGGCTAAAGGATTGAAACAGGCAGGAATTAATTTAAATACGGCGGGGCACGCCGGAATTAACGCTTGGGGACAGATCGACCTCTACTCGTTGGTGGTGACATCAACGGGCAAGTTGACTGGTTGAGCCAAGAATCCCCGCGCGTTCACGCGCCCGGAGTGTCAAAGAGCTAGTACCTAGCTAGCTATTAAATAGACAAGGTGGTACACTTATAGACAAATCTACGATGTACCATTTTGTTCAAACCCTGCGCGATTCCCAAAAAAGCTTGGATTATCAGTAAAGACACTCG